>JADJCR010000012.1 GCA_016703125.1 Micrococcales bacterium
TCGGCCATGAACCCATCGGAGACCCCCACGAGCGAAATCACGCACACCTCACCCTTCACGGGCGCGAGGCTTGCACACCTGACTTTGTTGACCACTTTTCCATGATGGCAGTGAGGTGCGACAGAAGGATCGTTCAAAGGTCGAGCGCTACAAGACAGCGTTGTGCAAGCCTCCATACTGTTGGGTCCCGAGCCGTCACATATTCTTCAGCACTCACCGGAGGCAAAATGGCCAACAGCGACTGTCCAAACTGCGGCCGTCCTACCGCTGACGGGTACCAGGAACGCCATGACCAGGCGTACTGCTCCCCGTTTACGTCCCCCAACTGCTGGCCGTGGCCTGACCCGGACACTGCCCTCATCCATTACGACGTGGGCTCCTCGGGGCCGCGGGCCGCGTGCGGGAAGCGCAAGGGCGACGTGTGGACCTCAAACACGAGCGACGTGAACTGCTCCGACTGCCTCGCGGTGATGTGACTACGGGCACTGCGCCGATGACCGACATTGTCGCCCGCCAACATGTAGGAGGGGGCATGCAGCCTGCTTATGCGCTGACATATGCCTGTCAATCACAACAACAACTCCTATCCCTGGTTTTCGATCGCCGTTCTCACCCTGGTGCCGCCGGGTGATCATCACATCGCCCAAGTCGTGGTCGGCGTAGGTGGCGCCCGCCGTGCCGGTGGTGATGACCAGTTTCGGCTGCACCTCCTCGATGATCTGCCGGAACAGGTCGGCGACCGGAAGCGGGGCGTGCCGTCGCCGGTCTTGACCCCGTCTGGTTCGGATGAAGTTCGGACTTCAGGCACAGCACCGACTTGCCCCTGATCACCGTCGGGCAGTAACTGCCCAACCGGTTCGCGGCCCGGGCTGGCGCACCCGAGCGGATATTCGGCAGATGCCTCGTGGCGAAGTCCCGGTCGTAGGGATGCCATTTCGTGCTAGACACCCCCGGGGTCAACACGTCGGCGAGGGCCTGCAGCTCAGCCACCGTCCAGGTGATCACCACATAGTCAGCGCGTGGCAACCGATCCGCCGAGTCCGGCGCCGGGTCGAGCAGCGCCGGCCAGACCAATGTCGCGGCCGAGTTCCAGGTCGGCCTGGGTCAACCCGAAGTCAATGATGCGCCGTGCCAATCCGACTCTGTCCATCTGCCTCTCCCCTCACCCCCTCACCCCCGTCAGTCCCGGACCAGGCGATGCCCTGCGACTTCCGGTCAGTCCTGCGTACCCGAGTCTGACGCAAACCGTCGCACGCATGCCCGGGGCAAGTTCCGGCACGACACCCCGAACCACGCACGACACGTGATCGTACGCCTGAGACCGGGGGCGAGCTGGGGCAGACAGCCGCGCATCAGGGGGGCTGCTGGCGGCTCCCCTCCGACCGGTCATCCGTCGCACCGCCCGGGCCGCACGCTGGTCCGCGGCCCGGTCCCCAACCTGCCAGTACTCCCCCGCGCCGCGACGTTCAGGAATCACCAGCGCGGCCTCGCCCTGGTTGTGGTTGCGTTTCGCGGTCAGGTCGATCACCGTGCTCAACCGCTCGGTCACCGGCCGATCCGCCACCTCCGGATCGACCCCGGCGGCCCGGTTACGTGCCCGGTAGCTGGCTTGCCGTTCAGCATTCGTCAAGGCCATAACCCCACGTTACCGCGTAACGGAGTGCGGTGTCGAGACCTCGTAAGCGCTCGGCTGGTCGGGAGGTCCAGGCTTCGTGAACGGGGGCTTCGGCCCTGCGCTAGGCGTGGTCGATTCCGACGCGGAAGGTGCCGTTGAATCCGGTGCCGGCGATACGGAACGTCCAATGGCCTGGGTGGGTCGGGTCGCGGGCTAGTGGTCTGAACCTCGGCGGCGGGATCGGACTCGGCGATGCTGCGCAGTCCTGCTGGTCGAGTCCGGTGGATTTGGTCAGGTAGCGCGAACACCAGCCCTTCCGCCTCGCCGGGTTTGGAGGCGGCGTCGATCCAGCCCTCCCAGATCACGCGGCGGTCCGGCCCAGGCCCGGGCACCCCGCAGCGATGCCTCGCATACTGTCGTGGTCGCCCGCATTGAGGCGGACTAGCCACATGGGTGCGATCGAATTGGCGACCCTACACGCTGACGCCTAGCTTCCCCAGTGCTCGGCCTGATAGTGCAGCATCTCTTCCCCGTGCAGTTGCTTACTGGCATTCCCAATGCGGACCCAGAAGTCGGTATGACCCCCTTCCGTTCTGGCCTTTGGCGAATACCGGCTTTCCGGACGGCGTGACACGAACGAGGCCGATCGTGATTCCACTGAGGGGTTCGAAGGAGATGCGGACCAATCCTGCGGTCGTCGTAGATAGGTTGGCGTCGAACAGTTCTCGCAGGAACAGTTCCAAACCGTCCAGATTGGGCTTGCTCTTGAACGTGGCCAAGTCGCTGTCCACGCCGAGGGGCTGTCCCTCGTCATCGACACCGATGGCCAACACGCCGCCGTCGCTGTTGAGGAATCCGGCCACAGTCTTGACCGCAACCTGCCCAGGCGTTTGTCGGGTTCCTGGGTGTACATGTTGAACCGGACGGTGGACTTGAACTCCAGGCACTGCGACTCACCGGAGGCGATGAGGTCCTCGGTGGTGAGGAGGCCGTGGGTGGGGTGTCGTGGCTGGTCAGGGTCTTGTAACCGTCATGGATGACGTGGGCGATCAACTGGCGGCGCTTCTCCAGGAACTCGCTGTATGACAGTTGTTCCCAGCCTTGTGGAAGGGCGTGCCAGTAGCGCTGGCGCGTGACGACGTCGTCGGCCAGTGAGATGGTCATGGGGCCCCAGTAGTCGGCGGGCCCTTGGGCGCCGATCTTGGCGTTCTCCCAGGCCAATCCAGGAACGCCATGTTGGCGATGGCATTGACCTGGGTCGTGGCGGTGATGCCCAGACCTTCCAGGTACTTGCGAGGGAACAAGTGGTGGCGTTCGATCGCCCGCGGGGCGGTGGTGTGGGGGTCCATGAGGTCCCGGATCTTCTGGTCGCTGAACAGGACCTGGGCGTCCAGCAGATTCAGCGCTGCCCAGTAAGCAAAAAGCGCGGGGGATCGAGAGGATGACGTCTCCAGCCGGGTAGGCAGGGTGATGTCCCAGTAGTCGCCGGTGAAGTTGGCGCTGATGACGCGGTCCAGTTCGGAGCAGAAGCCGGCAGCGTCGCCTTGGATGAGGGGACGAAGCCGGGCGAGGTCGGATTCGATCTGGCTTTCGGGGCTGCTGGTGTAGCGGCCAGTTGTGTGGGCCATGAAGAACCAGCGTGCGATCGCGGCACGAAGGACTGGTCCGGGGACAGAGAAGTCGCGTTTGCCGATCAGCCACAGGATGTATGTGTAGATCAGCGCGTTGGCGCTGGTGACCATCTTGCGGTCGCGGAACCCGGCGGTGGAGATGCATTTGAGGAACTCGTGCCAGTTCGTGAGGTTGAGTACCTGGCCCTGAGCGGCTTTCAGCCGCTGGAACTGGTCAGTCCGGCGGTCCTCGCTGACGTCGCCGGTGTCGAGATCCTTGCCTCGCAGGATGCTGTAAACGTGCTGCAGCCGGCCGCGGCGAAACGCCAGCCCGACGGCGGCTCGCAGCATTTGGTCGGGGGCAGGGTCGATGAAGGGGTTGCGGGCAGAAGTGCCGGTGACGGCGGGATCAACAGCGCTCCGGGCGAACTGCTCCAGGTCGCGTCGGCCCTGTTCCCAGTGCACCGACATCAAAGTCAGGATGAAGTCGGCTTGGTTGAGTTGAACCCCTTCGGAGTTGGTGCGTACGAAGATGTCGGCGACCTGTTCCTCCTCCGCGTCGGCACTGAGTTCAATCACCTGGAACCGAAAGTTGGTCAGGTCGTGCACGCGGTCGATACGGTCGCGTAGCACGTCCTTCTCTGTGTCGGTGAGGTCAGCGCCCCTACCCTTTACAAGCCGCGCGAGCCAATCGCGTTCCTCCTGCCGGTATCCATCGCTCCACAGCACCGTGATGTCAGGATGAATTCAGGATCACGCTCGATGGCAGCGTCCGTGACCTCGAAGGTCTGGTCGCTGGGCTTGAACCCGATGCGGATACGCCGTCGTTCAAAGGTCTTGGTGAGCACGGCATTGCCCGTCATCACCGCGTAAAGCGAGGTGAGGCGCTGTTGGCCGTCGACGATCAGCAATCGGGCGACACGGTCGGACTCCCCGCCGCCGACCTGTCGGGTACCGACATCAGCGCCTGTTTCCCAGAACATCAAGGTGCCGACCGGGAACCCGTGGTACATGGAGTCGAACAGGTCGCGAACCTTGGCGGCCGACCACACGAAAGGGCGCTGAATGTCGGGCAGGGCAATGTTGCCCTTCTTGATGTCCTCGACCAGGTGCACCAGCGAAAAGCCGGTGTCGCGGTAGAGCGTTGCCATCGGATCCCTCCGTTCGGACAGGTGGCCGGGGCCAGACCCGTCCTCGTTGTTCGCAGACACTATGGCAGGCAGCCATCCCGGCATGCGATGTGAGCCCTCACCGCGCGATCAGAGCGAAACCCGGCAGGACTGCCGACCCTGGCAGGACCCTTGGCATGTGGCGAGCGACTTCTTCTCGCCCGCGTCTCCGGCTGGTGTGAAACCAGGGGAAGACGACCCCTTCGGACCCCAGATCTTCGCCCCGCCTGAGTGTCGATGGAGGACTCGATGTCGCCGCTCGGTCCACCAGGTCCGGCACGGGCCCTGCACCTCGTGATCCCGATGCTGCTCGATGCGCCTGGCGCGATGGTTACCACCTCGACCCTGCCGGACAACCTGGCCGTGACCCTGGGGGCTTTGAGGGTGATCGTTTTCACCGGTCCCTGACCTCCGGCGCCGACCGGCACGATCTGCACCCGGTACTTCTTGTCCTTGACCACCAGCACTGTGCCCGCAACGTTCATGCCGTCCTGAGCCCCGGTCCCGCCTCTACAGCGACGCTGCGGGGTGGGCGGCGCTGGGCTGCTGGCGGGGTCTAGGGGTGGGCGGGGCGGTGGTGGCCGCCCCTGCGGGTTTTCCCGGCGGGTGGTGTCCTTCTGTCAGTGCGGCGGCCACCGATGCCGGGGCCAGGCCGGTGTCGTAGGCGATCCGCCCGATGATCGTGTTGCGGTCAGCATCGGTTAGCCCGGCGGTGACCGGGCCGAGGCGGCGCACCGTATCGACCTGGGCGTGCAGCCCTTTGCCGTGCACAGCAGCCATCTCGCCGGTGACCACGGTCAGGGCCAGCGGGTCGGTGTCGGCCAGCGCATCCACGACGGCGGCGGGGCCGAACATGCGCTGGAAATCGCTTGGGTCCACCAGCGCGACCTGGGCGTGCCGGGGGGTGGGCACCCCGGCGGCGGTCAGGGTGTCATAAGCGGTGCGGGCGGCGGTCTGCCCGGCCTGGTCGGGGTCTGTCCACACGGTGACCGGCAGGCCGGTCGCGGCCAGCTGCTGGGCGTGGGCGGCGGTCAGGGCGGTGCCGTTGGCGGCCACCCCGACCTGGCGGGCGTTGGTGGCGTAGGTGACCGCGGCGGCATCCCACGGGCCTTCCACCAGCACCAGGGCTTCGGTGGCCGGGGTGCGCGCGTGCAGCCCGTACAGCTGCTCGCGTTTGCTGAACAGGGCGCTGGCCGGGGAGTTCAGGTACTTGGGGGTTCCCTCCCGGACAACCCCCGCGGCGCGGGCGGTGAACCCGAGCACCTGCCCGCCGGGGTCGGTGTAGGGGAAGGTGATGCGGCTGCGCAACGCGTCGATCAGCCGCCCGGTGCGCGCGGGCCGGGCCAGACCGGCGGCCTGGATCGCCGCATCGGAATGCCCGGCCGCACGCAGGTGGTCCAGCAGCCCGGTCCACCCGGCCGGGGCCCACCCGATCCCGAACTGGGCGGCCACCGACGCGTCGATCCCGCGGGCGCGCACCGCGTCTGCCCAGCCCGGCGATGCGGCGGCCTGGGCGACGAACCACACCTGGGCGTCCTGCACGGCTGCCTGCAGGGCCTCGACGGTCGGGTCGGTGCCGGCGGTCAGCAGGTCGGCGCGGGTGTCGATCGCTGTGGCCGCCTCCAGCAGCCCGAACCGGTGCTGCGCCCGGTCGGCGAGTTCCTGGGTCAGGGCCGGCTCCGGGGCGACCGCGTCCAGGATGCTGGTCGCCGCGGCGCGGACCCGTTCCGCGGTGGACCGTAGCGCCGCGCCCGGGTCGGGGGCCGCGTCGGCCCAGCCGGCGATGTAGGCGAACGAGTAGCCGGCGGTGTTCATGCCGTGGCTGGTGGTCACCAGGTAGGCCACCGACTCCGCCTCCACCTCGACGATCCCCCGGCAGGCCGGCCGGGCACCATCGGCCGGGCCATGGAGCAGCACGTGCCCGAGTTCGTGGGCCAGGGTCTTGACCGCCTGGGCCGCCGAGGTGTCCGCGCGCACGGTCACCGTCCGGGTGGTGAAGTCGGTCACCCCGTTCGCCCCGCCCAGCCCGGCGGCGGTGTCGGCGCGCGCCACGGTGAACCCGGCCGCGGCGACCTGTCCGGCCAGCGCCTCCCATAGCCCGGCCGGGGCCTGCCCGTCCACCAGTTGCGGGGCCGGCGGTGCGGGCAGCGGGTCGCCGTCGGTCTGGGACACGTCGAACACCGGCACCGGCATGAACCCGGCGACCACCGTGCGCGCCCCGGGGTCCTCGACCGTCCCGGGGCCGGGATCCCGGGTGCTGGGGGTGTGCTCCGCGGGGACTGTGCGTGTGATCGGGGCCAGGATCGAGATGCCCTTCTCCCCCTTGCGGACCTGCCGGCCCATCGCTTTCCACGCCTGGTACCCGCACACCAGCGTCGCGTCGGGCCGCTGCCCGCCGATCAGCAACTGGTTGTTCAGGCTGTACCGGGGAAACCGCGCGGCGGTGTCCAGCCACGCGGTCCACGCCGGGGAACTGCGCAGATCGACCACCGCGTCCGCCAACTGGTCGCATGGCACGCAGCTTGTCCTCGCGGCGCCCCCGGGCGGCCTGCTTCTGCGCGGCGGTGGTCGGGCGGCGGGAGGCCACGGCTGCTGCTACCGTCCCTGCAACGTGGCCACGGCGGCGACCAACGTGTCCAACGTGTGTTGCTGCACCGCGATGGTCGCGGCACCCGGGGCCTAGGCCGAGAGGCCAGCACCACCGTGTCCAGCGCGGGGCCGTCATCGGTCTGCCGGGTGGCGACCTCTGCGACGTCGATGCGCAGGCCCCCCAGTGCCTCGACGGTCTGCTCCACCGAGTAGCAGACGTCGGCGTCCTGCGGACCGCCGTGGCCGAACTCGATGTTGGACTTGTCGTGCGCGACGACCAGGACCGCGCCGCCGGACTGCAGCCAGTGCTTCACCTTGTGCAGCAGTCGCCGTTGGTGGGCGTCGGGGATCTGCAGCTAGGACAGCAGGACCAGGTCCACCTCCGTCGGCGGCGCGCAGGCCTCGACGTCGCTGACGACGGTGGCCAGTTCGACCCCGGCTTCAAAGGCCATGGTCCGCGCCTTCTGCAGGCCCACCGCTGAGAAGTCGACGGCTGTCACGTTCCAGCCCTTCTGGGCCAGCCACACCGCATTGCGTCCCTCGCCGGCGCCGAGGTCGATGGCCCAGCCGGGCGAACGGTCGCGCACGTGCTCGGCCACGAAGACGTTGGGCTCGAGACTCCAGACGAACTCGCTCTCCTGATACCGGCGGTCCCATCCCTGCGCATCCACGGTGCCATTCAACCAGTGGTGGCGACTAACCTGCGATTCATGAGCGATCCCCGAGCCGGACACCCCGCCCAGACCGATGATCTCGTCGATGTCGCCCGTCTCATCACGGCCTACTACACGCTGCACCCCGACCCCGACGATCCCGGTCAGCAGGTGAGTTTCGGCACCTCCGGGCACCGCGGGTCCAGCTTCACCGCCAGCTTCAACGACGACCACATCGCCGCGACGACCCAGGCGATCTGCGAGTACCGGGCGGGGCAGGGCATCGACGGCCCGCTGCTCATCGGCCGGGACACCCATGGACTGTCCGAACCCGCCTACGCCACCGCCCTGGAGGTCCTGGTCGCCAACGACGTGCCGGTCCTCGTCGACGTCCACGACGGTTTCGTGCCGACCCCCGCGATCAGCCACGCGATCCTCACGCTCAACGGGCAGGGGCGCAACGCCGACGGCATCGTCGTCACCCCCTCGCACAACCCCCCGAGCGACGGCGGTTTCAAGTACAACCCCCCGGACGGCGGCCCGGCGGACACGGCCATCACCAAGTGGATCCAGGACCGCGCCAACGACCTGTTGCGCGCCGGCCTGCGGGGGGTCCGGCGAGTGCCGCTGTCGCGGGCGCGCGCACAGGTGAGCACCTTCGACTTCATCAGCGACTACGTCGACGACCTGCCCACGATCCTGGACATCGACGCCATCAAGTCAGCGGGGGTGCGCATCGGCGCCGATCCGTTGGGCGGCGCGAGTGTGGCCTACTGGGGGGCCATCGCGGATCGCTACGGCCTCGACCTCACCGTCGTCAACCCCCGCACCGACCCGCAGTTCGCCTTCATGACACTGGACTGGGACGGCAAGATCCGGATGGACTGTTCGTCCCCCTCGGCGATGGCGTCGCTGGTCGCCGCCAAGGATCAGTACCAGGTGGCCACGGGCAACGACGCCGACAGCGATCGCCACGGCATCGTGACGCCCGATGCCGGCCTGATGAACCCCAACCACTACCTCGCGGTGGCCATCGACTACCTCGTGACACATCGCCCCGGCTGGTCCAGCGCCGCTGCCGTGGGCAAGACCCTGGTCAGTTCGTCGATGATCGACAAGGTCGTGGCCGGTCACGGGCGGTCGCTGCTCGAGGTGCCAGTCGGCTTCAAGTGGTTCGTTCCGGGGCTGCGCAGCGGCGAGGTGGTCTTCGGCGGGGAGGAGTCCGCCGGGGCGTCCTTCCTGCGCAAGGACGGCACGACGTGGACCACGGACAAGGACGGCATCCTGCTCGCGCTACTGGCCAGCGAGATCATCGCCGTCACTGGGACCTCACCCAGCCAGCGGTACGCGCAGTTGGCCGACACCTACGGCACAAGCCACTATGCGCGTATCGACGCCCCCGCAACCCGGGAGCAGAAGGCGAGGCTGTCGCAACTCAGCGCCGACCAGGTGACGGCCACCGAACTCGCCGGGGACCCGATCACGCGTGTGCTCACCGAGGCTCCGGGCAACGGGGCGGCGATCGGCGGCCTGAAGGTGGAGACCGCGCAGGCCTGGTTCGCGGCCCGGCCCTCCGGCACGGAGGACGTCTACAAGATCTACGCGGAGAGCTGGGTCGGCGCCGAGCATCTCGCGCAGGTACAGGGCGCCGCCCGTGACCTCGTGACCCAGACGTTGTCATGAGTGCCATCGTCCTCGGAGCCGGCCCGGGTCTGGGTCTGTCACTGGCACGCGCGTACGCCGAGACCCACCGGGGCGTCGCGATGGTGACCCGTCGGCCGGAGGTTGCGGAGGAACTGGCCGCGCAGGTCGGCGGCGCCGTGGGCCTGGCTGCGGACCTCGGCGATCCCGCCGCCGTCACCGCAGTCGTACGCGAAGCCGCGGACCGGCTCGGCGCACCCGACCTAGTGCACTACAACGCGTCCGTCATGTTCGAGGGCTCGCCGAGTGCGGTCCCGCTCGAGGCGGTCGAGAGGTCATGGCGAGTGGGCTGCCTCGGCGCGTGGGCGGCGCTGCAAGCCGCAGTCCCCCTGATGCCAGAAGGGTCCGCGTTCTTCGTCACCGGCGGCGGAATGGCCCTGGACCCGTGGCCACCCGCCAGTGCTCTGGCCAGCGCGAAGGCCGCGCTGCGCAACCTGGCGCTGGCAGCTGCAAAGGAACTCACCGACATCCGGGTGGCCATGATCACGATCCAGGGCGTGATCGGTTCGAGCCCGGAGTTGTCCCCCGATGAGATCGCCCGGTACTTCCTGGCGTTGCTGGAACAGACCGACCCACCGGTGGAGACGCTGCTGCCGGTGCGTTGAGCCCTTAGGCTCGATCACGTGTCGAGGATCATCCTGGCGCTGGTACTGGCAGCGGCAACGGTGTACGTCCTGATGCGCCTGGCCGCCACTGCGTTCGACCGTGAGAGCAAGCCCTTGCCCGGTCGCGCACTTCCGGCTCTGGATCCCGCGGACATCGAGGAACCGGCTGCGATCGCCCAGGGCCCGGAGCGCGGCTACGGGGTGCTGCGACTGACTCCCAGCCAACTCATATTCGCCGGCAACTCCGGACGCGTGGTGACCATCGAACGCCTTGACATCACCGGGGCCACGACCACCCGGGACCTGCCCGACCACACGACTGCGCACCCGGTGCTGGCCGTGAGCACCCGCGACGCGGTGCACTTCTTCGCGGTCAACGACCCGGTCGCCTGGGAGCTGCGGCTGCTGTGAAGGGGAGGTCGGCTCCCGCGCCGAATCACTCCCCGGCGTACGGACCTCTCCCACCTTCAGCCCGAGCGCGGCTACAGGAACCGCCGCCGACCGCCGCCGTGCACTCCAGCGCCAGACGTTAGCGAAACCGCAACCCGGGAGCGATCCAACCGTGCAGAATCACTCCCCGGCGTACGGACCTCTCCCACCTTCAGCCCGAGCGCGGCGGAGCCCTGAGCGCGGCTACAGGAACCGCCGCCGTGCACTCCAGCGCCAGACGTTAGCGAAACCGCAACCCGGGAGCGATCCAACCGTGCAGAATCACTCCCCGCCATACGGACCTCTCCCACCTTCAGCCCGAGCGCGGCGGAACAGCCCCGGGCGCCGCAACAGGCACCCCACCGACCGCCGCCGTGCACTCCAGCGCCAGGCGTTAGCGAAACCGCAACCCGGGAGCGATCCAACCGTGCAGAATCACTCCCCGCCATACGGACCTTGGGGTGTACCAAGGATTCCGGACAGGGTCCCCACTTAGGAGAGGATGCCTAGCATGTCCGGAAATCGTCGTAAGTTCAGTGCGCAGTTCAAGGCCGAGGCGGTGCAGTTGGTGCTGCAGTCCGGTGACCCGATCGCCCAGGTCGCCCGGGATCTGCAGATCAACGAGGGCACCCTGGGGAACTGGGTGACCCGGTGGCGGGAGGAGAACCCCGAACCCGAACCCGAGCTCACCCCGGTGGAGCGGGCCCGGTTGCGGGAGCTGGAGGACCAGAACCGCAAGCTGAAGATGGAAAACGAATTCCTAAAAAAAGCAGCGGCCTTCTTCGCCCAGACGCACCAGTAGCAGACCGCTGCCTGGTGATCGAAGCGGAGAAGGCGACCTATCCGATCACGATGATGTGCCAGTTGCTGGACGTGCCCCGCTCCAGCTACTACGACTGGGCCGGCCGGGCCGACACCGTGACCGCCACCGCGGCCCGGCACGCGGCGCTGACCGAGGCGGTGAGGTCAGTGTTCGACGAGTACCGGCAGACCTACGGCTGCCGGCGGATCGCACACGTGCTGAACACCGAACACGGCCTGCCGGTCAGTGTCGGCACGGTCGCGGACATCATGCGCGACCAGGACCTGGTCGCCGTGCAGCCGCGGGCCTACAAGACCACCACCGTGGCCGACACCGACGCCGAATACCCCACGGATGCGATCGGCCGGGACTTCACCGCCGAGGTTCCCGGGGCCCGGCTGGTCGGGGACATCACCTACCTGCGTACCGGGCAGGGCTGGCTGTATCTGGCCACCGTGATCGACCTGTGCACCCGGATGGTGGTCGGCTGGGCGATCGCCGATCACATGCGCGCCAGCCTGGTCTGCCAGGCCCTGCGCATGGCCCACGACGGCGGCTACCTGGCCCCCGGGGCGGTGTTCCACTCCGACCGGGGCAGCCAGTACACCTCCGACGAATTCGCCCGCTGCTGCACCACCCTCGGCGTCGCACGCAGCATGGGACGCACCGGTCAATGCTGGGACAACGCCGCCGCCGAGAGCTGGTTCGCCACGTTGAAGAACGAGATGTACCACCGGTACTGGTTCCCCACCCACGCCCGTGCCCGGCATGCCGTGGCCGAGTACATCGAGGTGTTCTACAACCGCAAACGACACCACTCCACCCTGGACTACCGCACCCCGTGGCAAGCCTGGAACGACCACCGCGCTGCCCGGCCGGCAGCATGATCAAGAACTACAAGCCGTGTCCGAGATTCTTGACACACCCCACCTCTCCCACCTTCAGCCCAAGCGCGGCGGAACAGCCCCGGCGCGGCTACAGGAACCGCACCATCCGCGTGTTGCCCAGGGTGTTGGGCCGCACCCGCTCGAGGTCCAGGAACTCCGCCACGCCTTCGTCGGGCGACCGCAGCAACTCCTCGTACACGCGGGCTTCCACTCCTCGCTCGTCGAACTGCTGGAAGCCGTAGGAGGCGAAAAAGTCCGTCTCGAACGTGAGGCAGAAGATCCTGGACACGCCGAGGTCGCGGCCACGCTGGATGAGTGCTGACAGGATGGCCGAGCCGATGCCGCCACGCAACAGATCGGGGCGGACCGCGACCGTGCGCACCTCTGCGAGGTCCTCCCACATCACGTGCAGCGCCCCACATCCGACGACCGTGCCGTCAGACTCGGCGACGAAGAAGTCCGTGACGTCCTCGTACAGCGTGACCGTGGCCTTGGACAGTAGCCGGCGGTCCGGCGCGTACTGGTCGATCAGCTCCCGGATGACACGCACATCCTGCGTCCGGGCCGGCCTCACGTGCATGCTTCAAGTCTGGCGCGCACCGCCCCGCACCGTGCCGCTGCCCCCCGGGTCAGGCGTTCTTCTCGAAGACCAAGCGCAGGCCGATCAGCGTCAGATCCGGCTCGTGCGCGGTGATGGTGCGGGACTCGGGCAGCACCACCTGCGCCAATCCGCCGGTGGCGATGACGGCTTCGAGCGGCAACTCCGCGTTGATCCGGTCCACCAGGCCGTCGACCTGCCCGGCGAAGCCGAAGAGCGCACCGGACTGCAGCGCCTCAACGGTGTTCTTGCCGATGACCGAGCGCGGGGCGACCAGCTCGACCTTGCGCAACGCCGCCGCCCGCGCGGCCAGGGCGTCCAGCGAGATCTCGATGCCCGGGGCGAGCGCCCCGCCGAGGAACTCCCCCTTCGCGGACACGACATCGAGGTTCGTGGACGTTCCGAAGTCGACCACGACGCAGGGGCCGCCGTACAGTGCGTGCGCCGCCAGCGTGTTGACGATGCGGTCGGCACCGACTTCCTTCGGGTTGTCGGTGAGGATCGGCACACCCGTGCGGGTGCCGGGCTCGACGATCACCGCCGGGGTGTCGGGGTAGTACTCGTCGATCATCCACCGCACTTCCCGCAGCACCGCAGGGACTGTGGAGCACAAGGCGATGCCGTCCGGATGCGGGTGCCCGCGCAGCAGAGCGCGGTACAGGATGAACATCTCGTCGGCCGTGGCCCGGGGATCGGTCTTGACCCGGAACGAGCGCTGCAGGGCCTCGCCCTCGAACAACCCCAGCACGGTGTTGGTGTTGCCGATGTCAATCGTGAGTAGCATCGCGCACCTCCCGCAGGTCGGCGCCGATGTCCAATGCCGTGACCGAATGGGTCAGCGCCCCCACCGCCACGTAGTCCACTCCGGTGTCCGCCACCTCGGGCGCGTCCACGAGTGTCAGGCCGCCGGAGGCCTCCAGCAGCGCGCGGCCGGCGTTGATGCCCACTGCCTCGCGCATCTGCTCGGGCGTGAAGTTGTCGAGCAGGACGAGGTCCGCACCCGCCTCGAGTACCTCGGCCAACTGCTCCAAGGAGTCCACCTCCACCTCGACCGGCACCCCGGGGAACGCCTCTCGCACAGCGGTGAACGCCTCGGTGACACCGCCGGCTGCCACGACGTGGTTGTCCTTGACCAGCGCCGCGTCCGACAGCGACATCCGGTGGTTCACCCCGCCGCCGCACCGCACCGCGTACTTCTGCAGTGCCCGCAGGCCGGGCAGGGTCTTGCGGGTGTCGCGCACCTTCGGCCCGTCGGGGCCCAGTGCATCGACCCAGGCCGACGTGGCCGTCGCCACCCCGGACAGGTGCGTGAGCAGGTTCAGCGCGCTGCGCTCGGCGGTGAGCAGGTCTCGGGTCGGCCCGACCGCGGACAGCAGGACGTCACCACGGCGCACACGGTCACCGTCGGTGGCCAGCACCGTCACAACGACGGGGCCGACGATCTCGAAAACCCGGCGCGCCACCTGCAGCCCCGCCACCACACCATCGGCGCGGGCCACCAGGTCCAGTTGCGAGCGGTGCCCCGGCGGGATGGTCGCCACCGAGGTGACGTCCGGCCCATCGGCCAGATCCTCGGCCAGCGCCACCCCGATGACCTCATCGACGTCTCGGCTCACAGTGCCACCTCCTCGGTCACCATCTCCCCGTCCACGACCTGCGTCTGCAGCCTTACCAGCCACCGGTCACTGGGATGGGGGAAGTCCTCGCGCCAGTGCGAGCCACGGGTCTCCTCGCGCAGCAGGGCGGCCTGGGCCAGTGCCTTGCCGACGAGCAGCAGATTGGTCATCTCCCAGGCGGCGGTGGACGGCTCCCCCGCCCCCAAGCCGCTGAGTGCGGCCACCGTCGCCTGCATGGACTCCGCGCTGCGCAGCACGCCGACACCCTCGGTCATCGCCTGCTGGAAGGACCGCCGTTGCCCAGCGTCGGCGGTCCACGGGCTGGTCTTGGCCACGGGGTCGCGGCGCGCGAACGAGTCCTCGGCCAGCACATCGGAGATCCGGTCGGCGAAGACCAGCCCTTCGAGCAGGGAGTTGCTCGCCAAGCGGTTGGCCCCGTGCACCCCGGTACACGAACACTCCCCCGCACGCGTACAGGCCGGGTACGTTGGTGCGGCCCCAGAGGTCGGTGCGCAGCCCGCCGGAGTGGTAGTGCTGGGCAGGCGCGACCGGGATGAGGTCGACGGTGGGATCGATGCCGTGCTCGGCGCAGGAAGCCAGAACGGTCGGGAAACGGCGCGCCCAGTCGATCCGGCGGCCGTCGAGCCACACGTGGTCGGCGCCACTGGCCCGCATCTGCCGCATTATGGCCTTGGCCACGACATCACGCGGCGCGAGTTCCGCCAGTGGGTGCACCCCGACCATGAAACGGCGGCCCTGGTCGTCCAGCAGGACCGCACCCTCACCGCGCACGGCCTCGGAGACCAGCGGCTGCTGGCCGGACACCGACGGACCGAGGTACATCACCGTGGGATGGAACTGCACGAACTCCATGTCGGCCACCGCGGCGCCCGCGCGCAGGCCCAGCCCGATGCCGTCCCCGGTCGCCACGCTGGGATTCGTGGAGGCGGTGAACACCTGGCCGATGCCGCCGGTGGCCAGCACCACGACCGGGGCGAGGATCGCGCCAACCCCGTCGATCTGACCCTCCCCCATGACGTGCAATGTCACCCCCTGCGCGGCGCCGCGCTCGTCCTGCAGCAGGTCCAGCACCAACGCGTGCTCGATGACCTGGATGCGTTGCCCGACTTCGGCGACGAGCGCGCGCACGATCTCGTAGCCCGTTGCATCGCCGCCGGCATGTGCGATCCGGTCCATGTGGTGTCCGCCCTCGCGGGTCAGCGCGATGTCGCCCTCGGGGGTCAGGTCGAACTCGGCCCCCCACCCGATGAGCCGCCGCACCGCCGCGGGCCCGGATTCCACGAGGATCCGCACCGCCGCGGGGTCGCACAGACCGGCACCGGCCACCAGCGTGTCCTGCAGGTGCTGCTCGGGGGTGTCCTCGTGTCCCAGGGATGCGGCGATGCCACCCTGCGCCCAACGCGTCGACCCCTCGTCGACTCTCGCCTTGGTCACAACGATGACCTTGCGGCCGGCGCGGGTGGCGCGAATCGCGGTGGACAGCCCGGCGATCCCCGAACCGACGACCACCACATCGGCGTCGATGAACCAGCCGGGCGCGGCAGCCGCCAGCGAGTCGGGCAGTGTCACAGCGACCTCACTTCCACTGCGCAATTGTCCAGCAGCCGGGTGCGACCGACACGTGCGGCCACCAGCAGTCGACCCGGGCCGATGCCGGGCGGGTCCAGGTCCGGCGAGCGCACCTGCACATAGTCCACGTCCAGACCTGCGAGTTCGGCACGGGCAGAAGCCTCGATCGCGCCCACGCGGTTGTGCCCGGCACCGGCGGTCAGGGCACGTGGGATTGCCAGGGCCTCCCGGCGCTGCTCGGGCGTGAGGTAGACATTGCGGCTCGATCTGGCAAGGCCATCGGGCTCGCGGGCCGTGGGCACGCCGACCACGTTCACCGGCAGGTCGAGGTCGAGCACCATGGAACGGATGAGCGTCAACTGCTGGTAGTCCTTCTCCCCGAAGAACGCGTCGTCGGGACGGGTGCGCTGGAGCAGTTTGAGCACCACCGTCAGAACCCCGCGGAAGTGGGTGGGTCGCGCGGCACCCTCCAGCGCCGTGCCGAGCACTCCGGGATCCACGCTCACCCGCGGGTCTCGCACGTACACATCCTGCGGACTCGGGGTGTACACGGTGTTGACGCCCAGCCGCTCGCACAGGGCCAGGTCGGCGTCGAGGGTGCGCGGGTAGCGGTCCAGGTCCTCCCCTGGACCGAACTGCGTGGGGTTCACGAAGATCGTGACGGTGACGTGGTCGTCGAGTTCACGCGCGGCCCCGATCAGCGCAGCGTGCCCGTCGTGCAGGGCGCCCATCGTCATCACCACGCCCCGTCGGCTCTCGCCGGCGTCGGTTCGCAGGTCCTTGTGGGCGTCAACGACTCTCACGGCCGGCCCCCCAGCGCGTTGAGCAGACCCTCCGCAGCCGCCGGCCGCAGCAGCCCCTGGGCCAGCGCCCGGTCGGCTGTAAGCCGGGCCAGCGCGACATACGCCGCCTGGATCTGCGGATCGTGCTGCAGTTCTGCCACATGGGCCGCGACGGTTCGCGCATCACCGCGCACCACAGGTCCAGTGAGGGCGTGGTAGCCCATGCGCAGGGCGTTGTCCAGGCTCGCCTGCACCAGCGGCGTCAGCAGGCGCGCTGGCGACTCCACGCCCGCGTCCTGGAGCATCTCGATGCCGGAAGCGACCAGCGTGATCAGGTGATTCGCCGAATGTGCCAGGGCCGCGTGGTACAGCGGGCGGGCCTCCTCAGGGATCCAGACCGGCTCGCCGCCCATCTCGACGACAAGCGCCTCGGCGGCCATGCGCAGCGGTTCGGCGGCAGTGACCCCGAAGGGCGCTCCCGAGAGCCGCTCGACGTCCAGGCTGGTGCCGGTCAGCGTCATCGCAGGGTGCAACGCCAACGGCAGGGCACCCTTCGCCTGCGCGGGTTCGAGCACGGCCACGCCGTACCGGCCGGAGCAGTGCACCACGAATTGGCCGGGGTGGAACTCCAAGGCTTCCGCCAGCGCCGGCAGGGCGTCGTCGGGCACGGCGAGTAACACCAGATCTGCGCGCTGGACCACGTCCTCGACGCTCACGACTTCAGCGCCGGGCAGCAGTGTCCGGGCACGCTCCAGCGAACTCTCACTCACCGCGGGCGCGGCGACGACCGGGTGTCCGGCTCGCGCCAGTGCCGCCCCGAGCGCGCCGCCAGCACGACCGACGCCGATGACACCGGTGCGCAGGCGAACAGTCACGCTGGCGAGCCTACCGAGGTGGCCGCGGCGGGCGCGGCGTCAGCCGTCGGCATCGACCCGTGACCGGCCGACCGCTACAGCCGCACCGGGGAGTGATACGTACGTCCGGGAGCGAAGCAACCGGCTCGGATCACTCCCCGATGTACCGATCTCTCCCGGGTGGCGTCTCGGGCCGGTCGGTGATCAACCACTGGAAGGCCCCGAGCCCCGAGCGGTCACGCAGCACGGCCAGTTCGGCGCGGTCGGCGAAGGTCTCCACAACGGCATCCGCGAGGATGCGGTGCTGCGGCACGATGCGTCCCCCGGCGCGTGCCCGCAGGGCGCGGAACTCGACCCCCGCGCTGATGTCGGTGCCACCGTCCGGCCGCGCGGGTACTCGACGGCCGGCGCGATGACCGACCGGATCGCTGCGGGGGTAGTCCACCGCGATCGCTTCCCCGACCGACACCGCGGAGACGATGCGCGACCAGGCCTCGTCGCGCCGGCGGCCACCGGGCCCGTCGCCCCAGACGGCCGCCCACTGCAGATCACCGGGCTGCGCCGCCGGCCCCGGCCGGCCCGCCACGGTCAGCGTCCGGCCAGCGTGCACGACATCGGCCGGGATGTCGTCGAGGAACTCGTGGGCGAACACCAGACCCTCGACCTGCGGCAAGCAGTCCGGTGCCCGGCCCTGGATCCAGCGGACCGGCAACGGCAACTCCGGCCGTGGGCGCACATCGACACCGATCAGCCGATCGGCCGGGAATCCCAGGTCCTGCAACTGCCGCAGCAACCTGCCACCGCCGGCGCCGACATCCACGATCCACGGCCGGTCGATCCCGTGGCGGGCTGCGGCCGCCCGGCACCGCTGCAGTACGAGCCGCGCGACGTGGTCACCGAGGTCGATGCTGGTGGTGAAATGCCGGTGCGCCGGCACATGCGGGGAGAAGGCGACTTCGTGTGTCCAGGCCATGGCCTGGGCCCAGGTCAATCGCGCATCCACCGCGTGCTCTTGTCGGAGGCTCGTGCCGCCCGCATGTGCCCGACCTCCTCACCGAGCAGCTCCTGGCACTGCTGCAGACCGAAGTGCGGCCACACCGCGTCGATGCGACCCGGCGGCAGGTCGAGGTGGACACTGGCCAGGCCCAGGCTGCGCTCCCACAGCCCCTGCGTGAGTCGCACGGACTGCACGCGGGCATGGTCCACGACCTGCAAGCGCCGGGTCACCCGGCCGCGGCGCAGGACCGCGATCCGTGGATCGGCACCCGCGGCCAGCTGGCGCCACTGGATCCACGCACGGCGGCGCACTTGAGCCACTGGGGCGGTCATGGGGACGCCACCGGGGTCCGCGCCGGGGAGCACCCGCCGGAACAGGTCCTCAGCGACCTCGCGCGGGGCGACCGGCAGCAGCACGGCCTCGGTGCCAGCCTCGTCATCGCTCTTGGTCAGTCCGGCGACGGTGACGTGAAGGCGCACCCACCCCCGGCGCCGCCACAGCAGCGGCTCCTCGAACTCGACCGCGCACACGCGCCCGGGCGGGATGGTCCGGGCCTGCGTCTGCAGCAACCCGTGGCGCAGCCGGATGCCGTCCGGCGAGTCGGCCACGGTGAAGTTGTAGAGCCGGGTGAACTCGGTGACGACCATGGCCAGCGGCACGCCACCCAGCAGGACGGTGAACAGCCCCGTCCAACCGTTGAGCACCACCGTGGACACGACGATCAGCACGGTGAGAAGCAGCAGGAGCACGGTGACTGCCCGCAACAGCAGCGAGACCAACAGATCCTTCGTGGGCACCACGAGCAAGGGCGCCTCGGGCGCCTCCCCGACGTCGTGTTGCAGACCGGCAGCACGGGCCAGGATCTCGCTGCGCAAGGACTCGGCCTCGGCCATGGTCAGGTACTGCAGATCGGCGCGGGAGTCACCGGCACCCGCCACCTCGATGCGCAGCGCCGCGAATCCGAAGACCCGGGCCACCAGTGGTCGGTTGACGTCCACCGTCTGCAGGCGGGACAACTGCAGTCGCCGCTCCTGCTGGAAGATCACGCCGGACTGCACCCGCAGGTCGCCGTCGTCATCGAACCAGAATGCCAGGCGCCGATAGGCCAAGAACTCGTAGCCGAGTGCGACCACCGCGATCATGAGCGTGACCCCCAGCAGTCCGAGAACCCCCAGTGGCTTGGACAGCAGCGCCTGACCCCGGCGATCAGCACGCCGACGAACAGCGCCGGCAAGTACGTGGACACGCGGACGAGAGGCGTCACCGGGTGGACGTGCCGCCGCCCGCCTTGGGTGTCCGGTGCGCTCACAACCCCGCCGACCTCTGCTCGCCCTTCGCGGCCAACCGGTCGCGCAGTTCGGCGGCGACGTCGGGGGACAGACCGGGAATGGCCGCATCGGATGTGGCCGACGCGGTGTGCAACTGGACGGACACCAGGCCGAACGCCCGGTCGATGGGCCCGGCCTTGACGTCGACGAACTGCAGCCTGCCGTAGGGCACGACCACCAGTCGCCGGAACCAGATGCCGCTGGCGACCACCAGATCGTCGGTACGTTCGGCGTAGCCCCAGGAACGCACCCGGCGCCCGATCCAGGGCCAGCCGATCACCAGCAGCGCCACCGCCGCCGCCGCGATCGCCGGGGCGACCCACACGGGGGCGCCCGCGAAGGCCACGACTGCGGCCGCGACCAGTATCCCGGCCACGAACATGCCGAGGATCAACCGGCGGGCGGTGATCAACTTGGGCGACAGGGATTGCCAGGTATCCCCTTCGGGCCGGAACGCCACATCCACCTTGGAGGCCATGCCCCGAGTCTAGATCGCCCGCCGGTCGACATATCGGAGTCCGACGCGTCGCGATCGCTGACTCCACGCCCTGCGACCGCGGGCTGGGCACCCTTTGGCCTTCTTTGGCGAACCCTGGCGGGTGGGGCGTCACCGCGCCTCATCACCACAGTCGGTGGGTGGCGAAGGCTCTGGCCGCCGACGCAGTAGCGTCCCGTTGATCGTCCGAGGCGCTCGAGCACCGCGTCGGTGATGTCCGCGCCGACCGTCGCGGTGATCGTGATCGGGGCGACACCGACGTCCACTGTGCGGTCCACCCCGAGAGTGTCACGAGCGTCGAAATGACCCTCGGCCACCAGGTGGACTGTTCCCAGGTCCAGATCCATCGCGGTGGCGACGCTGCGCAGCGTCACACCCACGCACGCGACCAGCGCCTCGAGGAGCATGTCCCCGGAGCAGGCGTCCCCACCGGAGCCGCCGGACGGCTGGATGCAGACCGGCACGCACGGGCCCCGCCATGGTTTCGACGGTGCACGTGATGCCCTCGTCGCGGAAGTCACCAACGGCGTGCAATGGTGTGGTGGCTGCTGAGGGATCTGCGAGGTAGCGTTCACGAAGGGTGCCTGCAGGGCGCGCAGTGCCTGCCTGTCCATGCGCGAGATGCCAGGCGGCGCAGGCGAGGCACGTCCACTTGCTGGGCGGCCACGCCCTGGGCCCTCGCTTCTGGCAGCATGCGGTCCGTGGACCTGCTCGACGTGCCCCTGCCGGCGTCGCATCCCGCCGGACACGGCCTGCTGCGGATCCGCGGCACCGTGCACGACGGGATGATCGAACGCGCCGAGGTCGTCACCGGCCTGATGCATCGCGGCGCGGAGAAGCTGTTCGAGTCCCGGGACTACCGGCAGATCCTCTCGCTGGCCAACCGCCATGACTGGCTCAGCAGTTTCGACGGCGAACTGACGGCGGCGCAGGTCATGGAGAAGGCCCTCGGTATCTCTGTCCCGCCACGAGCACAGGCCCTGCGCACGCTGCTCAGCGAGGTCTGCCGGATCAACCACCACCTGTACTGGCTCGCCGAGACCATCGCGGCCCTCGGCGGCGACGCGGATGAACTGCGGCGGACCCGGGCCGGCCTGACCAGGGCGCTGGACCTGGCCACCGGCGCACGCATGCACCTGATGATCGTGCGCATCGGTGGACTGAGCATGGATGTCGACGATGCCTGGCGCGAGAGTCTGCCGCGGGTTGATGTGTCAGGGTGCCTCGACGTGGTGGCCGGGCGGCTGGCCGGGGTGGCGGTGCTGTCCCGGCAACAGGCCGTGGCGCACGCGTCCAGCGGCGTCGTGGCCCGGGCCAGTGGCTGGGACCGCGATCTGCGCACCCACGTCCGGCACGTCGTCCATCAAGAGGGTGACGCGCTGGCCCGGATGCAGTGCCTGGTCGACGAGATCGAGGTCTCGCAGCAGTACATCCACAGCACCGGGCTGCCCGCCGGGGAGATCGACACGAGACTGCCGCGCACCATCCGGCTGCCGGAGGGCGAGTACTACGGCGCCGGTGAGACCGGTTCGGGCGTCAACGGCTGGTGGATCGTCTCCACCGGGGATGCCGTGCCGTGGCGGATGAAGATGCGCACGGCGAGCTTCAACAACGCTGCAGCACTCGGGGCGTGCCTGCCCGGCACGTCGGTCGGCGATCTGCCCGTCGCCCTGATGAGCTTCCTGCTCGTCGCGGGCGACCTGGACAAGTAGACCTACAGCAGACCGTTCTCCGTCAGCCAGTTCTTCGCCACCGTCTCCGGCTTCTGCCGGTCGATCTCGACCTGCTCGTTGAGTTGCTGCAGTTCATCGGTGGTCAGCGCGGCCGACAACGGGTCCAGCGCCTGCGTGATCGTGTCGGTCACCGCGTCGCTGTTCAGCGCCGGGAGGATGTTCTCCGCGGTCTGCAGACCCTTGTCGTCCTCGAGCACGACGAGGTTGTTCGCCGCGACCGATCCGGAGGACGAGAACACCAGGCCGACGTTCACCTTGCCCTGGTTGAGAGCCTGGATGGTCAGCGGACCACCGGCGTCCAGCGGCACGAACGAGCCGACCGTGACGTCGTAGGTCTGCTCCAGGCCGGGCTGGCAGAACGGGCGCTTCGGGCACTCCGGCGGGCCACCGAGCGTGATCGGCGACTGCTGGGAGTAGGTGCCCAGCTGACTGAGGGTCTGCAGGTTGTTCTGGGTGGCGAAGTCCTGGGTCACCGCGAACGAGTTCTGATCCTGCGCCGCCGACGGGGTCAGCAGCGTGAGCCCCTGCTGTTCGGCGAGCGCCTGCGCCGCGTCGAACGTCGCCTGGGTGTCACCACTGGCCACCTGCTCGGCGTCCGGGCCGTTGACCTCTTTGTTCAGGAACTCCGTCAGGCTCCCCAAGTACTCCGGGGTCAGCTGGATCTCGCCCTTCTCCAGCGCCGGCACGATCACCTCGCGGGTCGTCAACTCCTTGATGGAGGCGTCGATCCCCTTGGCCTGCAGCACCTGCTGGTACATCGACGCCAGGATCTTGGTCTCGGAGAAGTTCGTGGTGGCGATGGTGACGGGCGCGCCACCCTCCGAGGGGGAGGCGCTGCTGTCGGTCTCACCGCCTCCGGAGCTGCAGGCCGCCAGCACAACGGCACCAGCGGCGAAGAGGGCGAATCGGGACATCCGGCGCGCAGTCATGCAGACATCCAACCACACCCGCCGGACACGCACGACGGTTCTGCCAGGTCAGTGTCCGGCGACCGGGAGTTCCTGCATTTCCACCTCGGCGGTGCTCTGCTGACGCAGTCCTCTGGGGGTGACGAATCGCTGTCCGACTGCCAGCAGCAGTTCGGCCACAACGGCCAATCCTGCGGTAAGGATGGCCCCGGCGATGATCAGCGTGTTGTCCTGCAGGGCGAACCCGTCGACGACGTAGCGCCCGAGGCCCCCACTACCGACCAGCGCGGCCAGTGAGGCGGTGGCCACCACCTGCACAGTGGCGGTGCGGATGCCCGCGGCGATGAGGGGGACGGCCAGCGGGATCTCGACGCGCGCCAGGATGCCCAGGCCGCCCATCCCCATACCGCGGGCGGCATCGCGCACCTCGTCGTCCACCCCCGCCAGGCCGGTGTACGTGTTGGTCAGCACCGGAGGGATGGCAAACAGGGCCAGGGCCAGGATCGCGGCCAGGTTGCCGATGCCGATCTCAGGGATCGAGGCCAGGATCGTCAGCACCCCCAGCGTCGGGATGGCGCGGCCGACGTTGCCGATGTTGGTCGCAAGGAAGAAGCCCTTGCGCAGGTGGCCCAGGGTGAGCGCGATGGGGAGCGCGATCACCAGCGCGATGGCCATGGCCAGCAGGCTGATCTGGATCTGCTGCCACGTGCGCACGGGGATGCCGTTCTCGCCGGACCAGTTGGCCGGGTCCAGGAACCAGTCGAGCACTGCCATCAGGTGGCCTGCTTCCGCGCCCAGGGAACCGTGAACCGTTCCACCGCCAGCAGCAGCACCTCGAAGACCACGGCCAGCAACACACAGCACAGCGTGGCGGTGAAGATCTCCGCGTGCCAGAAGTTGTTCTGGAAACCCGACAGGATCAGCATGCCGAAGCCGCCGTAGCCCACCAGCGCGCCGATGGTCACCATGCCGACCGTGCTCACGGTGGCGATCCGGATGCCGGCCAGGATGGTGGGCAGGGCCAGCGGGATGGAGACCCGGGTGGTGACCTGCCGGGGCGTCAGGCCCATCCCCGTGGCGGCATCGAGCACATCCCCGGGCACCTCGTCCAGGCCCACCACGATGTTGCGCAACACGACGAGCAGGCCGTAGACCGCCAACGCGATGATGACCGTCCAGGGGCTGAGCCCGAAGACCGGCCACAGCAGCGAGATCAGGGCCAGTGACGGGATCGTGTAGAGCACGCCGGAGAGCCCGAGCACCGGACCTGACAGGGTCGGCACCTTGCGCACCAGCACGGCCAGCGGGATCGCCAGGATGATCGCCAGCGCGACAGCACCGACCGTGAGCATGACGTGTTCCTTGCCGGCGGCGACCAGGGTGTCCCAGTTGTCCTGAACGTAGCTCCAGGACAACCACGGGTTGCTCGCCGCAGCCATCGTCGTCGGCATGGCCCGACCGTAACGCAGAGCGCGCGCGTTCCCCGGCTGGAATGCGGAGAACGCGCGCATGAGTTGCCGGTTCGGCACCGTCTCGTGGTGGGTGCCCCAGCGGAGGTTCTGCGCTACGGTCGCAGCCATGATCTCCCTGCAGGACGTGACCAAGCAGTACCCCGATGGCACGGTCGCGGTCCACGACCTCACACTCGAGGTCGACGAGGGATTCATCTGCGCGCTCGTAGGGCCGTCCGGGTGCGGCAAGACGACCACGATGCGCATGATCAACCGCCTCATCGAGCCCACCAGTGGCACTATCCGGGTGGCCGGTGAGGACGTCACGGCGATGGACGTCCAGCAGTTGCGCCGGCGCATCGGCTATGTGATCCAGAACGCCGGGCTGTTCCCGCATTACACGGTGCGCCGCAACGTCGCCACCGTCTGCCGGTTGCTGGGGTGGGACAAGGCCCGGATCGACGCCCGGGTCGACGAGATGCTGGACCTGGTCGACCTGGAGCCAGGGACGTTCGGCGACCGCTACCCCCATCAGCTGTCCGGCGGGCAGCGGCAGCGGGTGGGGGTGGCGCGGGCGCTGGCCGCCGACCCGCCCGTCCTGCTCATGGACGAGCCGTTCGGCGCCGTCGACCCGATCGCGCGGGAGCGCCTGCAGGACGAGTTCCTGGCGTTGCACCAGCGCGTCCGCAAGACCGTGGTGCTGGTCACCCACGACGTCGACGAGGCAGTCAAACTCGGCGACCGGATCGCAGTTATGCGGCAAGGGGGTTACCTCGAGCAGTTCGACCGGCCCGCCGTCGTGCTCGGCTTCCCCACCAGCGACTTCGTGGCCGACTTCGTCGGGTCCGACCGCGCGATCAAGCGCCTGCGGGTCAGCCCCATCCCCCTCGAGGCACTCGGGGAGCAGACCATCGCCCCCTCGGCCGGCATCATCGACGTGCCGCAGGACGCCAGCCTCTACGACCTGCTGGCCGCCACGTTGCAGGCAGATTCCGGTACGGCTCGGGTGACCCCGGTCGGCAAGGCCGTGCGGGTGGGGGACATCGACCGGTTGATGCAGGCATCGCGGCCCTGAGCCGGCCCTGAAGGCCCCTAGCCCTGCCCGTGCTCCCGCAGGTAGGTGGCGAACCGCGCCACGAACAGCGGCTCGAGTTCGGCCACCTGGTCCTGGCCGAACGCCTCTTTCGCTGCGTTGATCAAGCCCACCAGCGACCCGGAGATGTCGCCGAGCGACCCACCCTCGTCAGAGACGTTCTCCAGCGACCGGGTGTGTGTGAGCAGGTCGTAGAAGAAACCGATGTCGTGACGCTTCTCCGCCAGGTCGAACGCCCGGTGGCGCAGTTCGTCGTACGGAAGGTCTTCGAGAGCCTCGGCCATGTCCCGACTCTAGCCGACGCGTGGGTGCACCCAATCAGCCGCGGAGTCAGCATCGCTGGAGCCGTCATCATCATCGTCGGAATCAGTCGTGATGCGGCAGATGCGCTCCAGCCACAGCGCTGCGGCGACCACCAGCAACCCCGCCACCACCGCGACCAACGACGCCAATCCGCGCTGCCGCGCTGCCTCGATCCACCATTGCCCAACGAACCACACGAGGAATCCGGCGTACACCCCGGTCGCCATCGCACCGGTGCGCGACGCGGCCATGGCCAGGGCAGCGGTACGCGCGGCCACGAAGGGATCCACCCTGCCTTCGCGCAGCCGTCGGCGCGTCCCGAAGGCCCAGAACACCAGCGCCACTGCCAGGATCACCAGAGTGGCCGGAGCCGTCCACGGGACGGGGACGCTGCGCCCGGCGATGCGGTCGACCATGTCCGCCACCACCCAGCCGGCGACGGCGCTGACGACCCCCAGAGTCACGAGCAGGCGGGCACTGGTCGGAGTCACGGTTCCACTGTACGCAGCAAGGGGCCGATCCGGCGAACACCGTCGCGGGCCATCCCGGCTGCCACTCCGGCCACGGAACGTGCGTCGGGCAGAAGGAAATCCGGATCGATCTGCGCCCAGGGGATCATCACGAAACCCCTGTCCATCGCGCGGGGGTGCGGCAGTGTGAGCACCGGGTCGGCGCTGACCTGCTGCCCGTACGCCAGCACGTCCACGTCCAGAGTCCTGGCCCCCCACCGGACCTCGCGCGTGCGGCCCTTGCCCTGCTCCGCCCGCTGTGCCGCGGCCAGTACCTCCGCGGGCGGCACCGAGGTCTCCACGACCACCACCGCGTTGTAGTACTCGGGCTGTTCGGGGCCTCCCACTGGATCGGTCTCATACACGTCCGAGACGGCGACAACGTTGCCGAGCGTGGCGAGTTCGGCCACTGCGTACCGCAACGCGGCCAGGCGGTCGCCCAGGTTGGCCCCGATCGACAGCGCGACCCGTGTCACCTCGTGATCCGCACGGTCACGTCGTCGAAGACCTCCGTGACCGGCGCGTAGGGCTTGTGCACCGTGATGGTGACCTGCTCGACCCCGTCGAACTCCTTGACCCGCTGCGCCAGCGCGGCGGCCAGCGCCTCGATCAACTGGAACGGCTCACCGCTGACGATGGCCGCCACCTCGCTGGCCACGGTCCCGTAGTCCACGGTGTGATGCAGGTCGTCGGTCTCACCGGCCAGGGTGGTGTCCACCTGCATGTCGACGTCGACGATGAAGGTCTGCCCCAACTGCTGCTCGAAGTCCAGGACGCCGTGACGACCCCGCACCCGGATACCCTGCACGCTGATCGTGTCTTTCATCGCGCCTCCTGCCACGCCCTGGCGACGCGCACGGCATCGCAACTACCCGGCACATCGTGCACCCTGACCCCCCAGACGCCCTGGGCCGCCGCGAGCGCGCTAACGGCTGCGGTGGCCGTGTCCCGCCCAGTGGGCTCCCGGGGAAGTCCCCTCGGCCAGCAACTCACCGATGAAGCGCTTGCGGGACGCGCCGAGCAGGACCCGCGGTCCGATGGCCACCAGTCGCGCGACACCGGCCAGCAACTGCCAGTTGTGGTGCGGCTGCTTGGCGAAGCCCAGGCCGGGATCGAGGATGACTCGGTCGGCCGGGATGCCCGCGTCCAGGCAGGCCGCCAGCCGCACGTCCAACGCCTGCACGACGTCGGTGACCACATCGTCGTAGGCAGTGAAATCCTGCATGTGCTCGGAATGTGCGCGCCAGTGCATGGCCACGTACTGCACACCGAGGTCCGCCACCGCGGCCAGCATGTCCTCGTCGGCCAGACCGCCGCTGACGTCGTTGACCATCCCCGCGCCCGCGGCCACGCAGGCCCGGGCCACCGCAGCACGCGTGGTGTCGATGCTCACCGCGACCCCATAGTCGGCCAGGGCCGCGACCACCGGCACCACCCGCTCCAGTTCAGCCTCCAGGGACACCCGTTGCGCCCCGGGGCGGGTGGACTCCCCGCCGACGTCCACCCAAGCGGCACCGGCAGCGGCCATCGCGACCCCGGCGTCCACGGCATCCTCGAAGGATGCGAACCGGCCGCCGTCGCTGAACGAGTCGGGCGTGACGTTGAGCACGCCCATGACTATGGTCACCGACCCAGTATCAACGCCATGGCCTCGGCACGCGTGGCAGAGTCGCGCAACTGGCCCCGCACTGCGCTGGTCGTCGTCGTGGAGCCGGGCTTGCGGGTCCCGCGCATCGCCATGCACAAGTGTTCGGCCTCGATCACCACGATGACCCCCCGCGGCGTCAGGATCCCCTGCAGCGCGTCAGCGATCTGCGTGGTCAACCGCTCCTGGACCTGCGGGCGCTTGGCGTAGACGTCCACCAAGCGGGCGAGTTTGCTCAACCCCGTGATCCGGCCGTCCGGGGCGGGGATGTAGCCCACATGGGCCTTGCCGAAGAACGGCACCAGGTGGTGCTCGCAGTGGCTCCACACCTCGATGTCGCGGACCAGCACCAACTCGTCGTGTGCGAGGTCGAAGGTGGTGGTGAGGACGTCCTCCGGCGCTTGGCGCATGCCGGCGAAAACCTCCGCATACATGCGGGCGACGCGGGCCGGGGTGTCCCGCAGGCCGTCGCGCTCGGGGTCCTCCCCCACGGCGTACAGCAGTTCCCGGATGGCGGCCTCTGCGCGGGAATGGTCGAAGTCGGGGATCTCCCGGTCGGGCAGGCTGATCACATCGGTCATTGAACCAGTGTGGGGCAATCCGCGACCCCGCGCAGCGGGGCCACCCCGGGCTCAAGGCCATGAATGCGAGGTACTGCTCAGACCCCTTGCTCGGGGGTCGGCACACCGGCGCCCGAGCCGTTGCCGTTGGAGCCGGCCGGGTAGTCCACCGGGCCGCGCTCGTGGGGCTGGCGCCGGGCCGACCCGGTCCAGGCCGGCCGGGCCTCGCGCAGCCGCAGGTCCGCGAAGATCGAGGCGACCTGTTCCTTGTCCAGGGTCTCCTTCTCCAGCAACTCCACCACCAGCCGGTCGAGGATGTCGCGGTTGTCGAAGAGGATCTCGTAGGCCTCCTGGTGGGCCTGCTCGATCAGCGAACGCACCTCCTCGTCGATGGCCGCGGCGATCTCCTCGGAGTAGTCACGGACGTGCCCCATGTCCCGGCCCAGGAACACCTCGTTGTTCTCCTGGCCGTAACGGATGGCACCGAGCCGCTCGGTCATCCCGTACTGGGTGACCATCGCCCGCGCCACCGCGGTTGCCTTCTCGATGTCGTTGGAGGCGCCGGTGGTGGGGTCGTGGAAGACCATCTCCTCGGCGGCGCGACCACCGAGCATGTACGCCAACTGGTCGAGCATCTCGTTGCGCGTCGTGGAGTACTTCTCCTGATCGGGCAGCACCATCGTGTAGCCCAGCGCCCGCCCGCGGGGCAGGATCGTGATCTTGTGCACGGGGTCGCTGTTGGGCAGCGCCGCGGCCACCAGCGCGTGACCGCCCTCGTGGTAAGCGGTGATCCGCTTCTCCGACTCGTTCATCAGGCGGCTGCGCTTCTGCGGTCCGGCGACCACCCGGTCGATGGCCTCGTCGACCGCTTCCGGCGTGATCAGCGTGTCCCCGGACCGCGCTGTGAGCAGCGCCGCCTCATTGAGGACGTTGGCGAGGTCCGCCCCGGTGAAGCCCGGTGTCCGCCGTGCGATGTTCAGCAGGTCGATGCCGGGGGCGATGGGCTTGCCCTTGACGTGGACCTTGAGGATCTCCTCGCGGCCCTTGAGGTCCGGGCGCTCCACTGCGATCTGGCGGTCGAAACGGCCCGGGCGCAGCAGCGCGGGGTCGAGGATGTCGGGGCGGTTGGTCGCGGCGATGAGGATCACCCCGCCGGAGACGTCGAAGCCGTCCATCTCCACGAGCAACTGGTTGAGGGTCTGCTCGCGTTCGTCGTGACCACCGCCGAGCCCGGCGCCGCGGTGCCGGCCGACCGCATCGATCTCGTCGACGAACACGATGGCTGGGGCGTTGGCTTTGGCCTGCTCGAACAGGTCTCGCACACGCGAGGCGCCCACTCCGACGAACATCTCCACGAAGTCCGACCCGGAGATCGAGTAGAACGGCACGCCCGCCTCCCCGGCCACGGCGCGCGCCAGCAGGGTCTTGCCGGTCCCGGGCGGGCCGTACAGCAGCACGCCCTTGGGGATCTTGGCGCCGACCGCCTGGAACTTCGCGGGCTGGGCGAGGAACTCCTTGATCTCCTCGAGTTCCTCCACCGCCTCGTCCGCGCCGGCGACATCGGCGAACGTGGTCTGCGGCATGTCCTTGGTGATGACCTTGGCCTTCGACTTGCCGAAGTTCATGATCCGGGAGCCGCCGCCCTGCATCTGGCTCATGAAGAAGAACAGCAGGAGCACAATCAGGACGACCGGCAGCAGGGAGACGAGCAAGGTGACGAAGATGTTGTCGCGCGGGACCTCGACGGTGTACCCGTCGGGGAGTTGACCGGCGTCCTTCTTGGCCTGCAACTGGTTCTGCAGTTCCAGACCCTGGCCGGTGATGTACTCGGAGCGGACCTGACTGCCGTCCTGCAGGGTGAGTTCGATGCGCTGCTCGCGGTCGATGAGTTTGGCCTGCTTGGCCTGGTTCTGTTCGATGTAGTCGACGGCCTGCCACGTGTCGACGTCCTTGACGCCGCCCACACCGGACACCAGGCTGCTGCCGAGCAGCACGAGCAGTACTGCCAGCAGGATCCACAACAGCGGACCGCGCGCCACGCGCTTCATATTCATCACCTTGAGGATAGAACGGCCGGAACCCGTCCGCCCATTCCCATATGCCGAGCGCGGACCGGCTTCGCTCCCAGCGTACGTGTCCGGATTCGTCCAGCGCCATGGACCGCCGCGTGCGAGGCCCGCCCGGACCGGTCAGCAGGCCGAACCAGACGCGCTCACTCGTACACCGAGCGCGACAGCTTGGCCACGCAGTCGAGGTTGCGGTACTTCTCGGAGTAATCCAGGCCGTACCCGACCACGAAATCGTTGGGGATGTCGAAGCCGAGATAGCGCACGTCGACCTCGGTGCGCATCGCGTCGGGCTTGCGCAACAGGGTCAGGACCTCCACGCTGGCCGCCCCCCGCGACCGCAGGTTGCGCAACAGCCACGACAAGGTGAGCCCGGAGTCGAGGATGTCCTCCACGATGAGCACGTGGCGGCCACCGAGGTCGGTGTCGAGGTCCTTGAGGATCCGCACCACGCCCGAGCTGCGGGTACTGGAGCCGTAGGAACTGACGGCCATCCAGTCCATCTCGACGGGGATGGACAGCGCCCGCACGAAGTCGGCCACCACCATGACCGCACCCTTGAGGACACCGACGATCAGCAGGTTCTTCTCGCCGTAGTCGGCATCGACCTGCGCGGCGAGTTCGCACAGCCTGGTCTGCAACTCCTCTGCGGCGATGAGGACCCCTTCCAGGTCGCCGTCCACGTCCTCAGCGCGCAATGTCCCTCCCGGGTGCTCGGTGCAGGACCAGCCTGCCAGATTCCCGCGCCGCGCGAACCCCACCTGGAAGATCCACCGGCCCCTGGCCCCGCCAGCGGGTCACCAGAGCCTCGGCGGCGAGCAGGTGCTCGCGGGTCACGGCCGAGGGGGGGCACCCTGCGGACAGGGCGAGGCGCCGGACGACCCGCACCCGCACCGCGGAGGGCAGCTCGGCGAGCACGGCAACCTCCGCGCTGACCGGATCCGCCACCGGCACCTTCTGCGCCCAGGCGTCCAGCGCCGCGTTGTCCTCCCGCAGCGACGCTGCAGACCGGGCCAGTCCCAGCACCACC
>JADJCR010000013.1 GCA_016703125.1 Micrococcales bacterium
GTGACCCCGATCAGGCGCCTGACCGACAAACTCGCTGGCCAAAGCGGCCAACCGCTTCTGCCGCTGGGCCGCGGTCATCGGCTTCGCGGCGGTCCGCACGATCGTGCCGGCACCGGCGGCGGGTCCCGACCAGGCCGGAGGACTCCAGCTCCCGGTAGGTGCGAGCGACGGTGCCTGGGGCGAGGTGAGGTCGGCCGCGAGCTGACGGACCGGTGCGAGGCGCTGTCCCGGTTCCAGGTGCCCGAGGCGATCAGGTGGCGAGCCGACGGCGCAGCTGCTCATACGGGGGAGTGGGATCCGACGGATCGATCGTGACGCCGACGCTCATCGGGTCACCTCATCGTCCATGGCTGCGCCTCATCGTGGCAGGGTGGGGATTTGTCCCAATGTGTCATGACTCGCATCAACTCCCGGTGTTGTTATGCAGCACAGTGACAATATCCATGGTTAATCGACAACCAGCACGTTGCTACTGTCTGAGCAAAGTCAAGAACACGATACAACGTGTTGCTCACCAGATGTGCGATTCCGGCGGTCTCGACTGCGGGTTGGGCAACCTGACCCTCGTGCTGACCATGCAGGACGCGCTGCGGATTCTGAGCGACTACTGACCGACCGGGGCTGCCTGTGGCCCAGCCATTCAACACCGAGGTCGGGGCGGGGACGATGAACCCGGCCACGATCCTGCTGGTGCTGGGGCCGGAGCCCTGGCGGGTGGCGTACGTCGAGCCGTCGGTGCGCCCCGACGATTCGCGGTATGGCGAAAACCCCAACCGTCTGCAAACTCACACCCAGTTTCAGGTGATTCCCAAGCCCGATCCGGGTGACCCGCAAGAGCAGTGCGTACCCGGGCCTCGCTGGAGGCGTTGGGAATCGACCTCGTCGGCCCACGATGTGCGTTTTGTCGAAGACAACTGGGCTCAGCCGGCGATTGGCGCCTGGGGCCTGGGCTGGAAGTGTGGCTGACGGGATGGAAATCACCCAGTTCACCTACTTCCAGCAGGTGGGCGGCCTCAACCTTGACCCGGTGGCGGTTGAGTTGACCTATGGGATGGAACGCATCCTGATGGCCGTCCAAGGAGTTACCCACTTTAAGGACATTGCCTACGCGCCGGGAGTGTCCTATGGCGAGGCGTTCGGCCAGTCCGAGTACGAGATGTCTCGGTATTACCTCGATGAGGCCGATGTGACGACGAATCGTGCGCTGTTTGAGGCGTACACGGCCGAAGCGGCGCGGCTCATCGAGGCCCGATTGCCGGTGCCGGCGCACACCTATGTGTTGGAAATCCTCACACGCCTTCAACGTGTTGATGTCGCGGGGCGATCAGCACCACCGAGCGTGCGCGGGCCTTCGCCACCATGCGCCGCCTCGCTAAAGACGTATGCACCCCTGTGGGTGGCCCGGCGGAACTCGGCTACCCGCTCGGCCGGGGCCGAGGTGCCGTCGGTGGCTAGCCCCGAACCGGTGCCCGACCAGCTGCCCACCACCCCGCAGACCCTGGCCATCGAAATCGGCGTCGAGAACTGCCCCCGCACGGTCAGCGACACGATCGAGCAGGTCCGGGCTGCCGTCACGGCGAAACCGAGGCAAGCACATTGCCCCATGGAGCGATCACCGGTGAACGGCACCCCGCGCCGCATCGTGGCAGATTGACGCGGTCGCCCTGCCGGAACCGGGCGGCCAGCGGCTGAACAGGGCCCCGGTCGGCCGCGTTCGACGCCGACGGCCAACCGACCAAGGCGTTGGAGGGCTTCCTGCGAGGCAAAAGGCGCAGCTGGCGGACGTCGTGAAAGCCGAGATCGGCGGGAACGAGCACGCTGCGGTGGCGGTGGAGTTCACCGGACGGCCGGTGCTGGAGGTCGCCGCAGCCCCGGTGGCCGACGTGGTGAGCGGGCTACGGGCAAGAACATACGCTGGAGCGACCCCCCAGCCTTCCTTTTAGCCGAGCCATTCGGTGGCTGGTGGCACTTGGGGCCCGGTCGTGGTGCCCGTGACAGTCAGCGATCTCACCGCCGGGCGAACCACCTACCTGCTGCGGGAGGACCCGACCCCGCACGCCGCGGTGGCTAGCGGCGACGAGCTCATTCCCACCCTGCAGGCCCGGATGCAGCTCTTCACGGGCGCTCGTCGGGAGCTCGTGGTCGAGCAGGCGCACGCGCTGGCGGCCGGTGGGTGGCCTCGTCGACGTCGAGGGCGAAGCGGCCCTGATCGACGAGATCACCAACCTGGTTGAGGCCCCGCACGGGGTGCTCGGCTCGTTCGAGCAGCGCTACCTGGAACTGCCGGAGCAGATCCTCACCACGGTGATGCGCAAGCATCAGCGCTACCTGCCGGTGCGGGACGGCGGGCGGCTGATGCCGTACTTCGTCACGATGGCCAACGGCGAATGCGACGACGCGCTGGTTCGACGTGGCAACGAAAGCGTGCTGCGGGCCCGGTATGAGGACGCGGCCTTCTTCTACCAGGCCGATCTGACCGTGCCGCTGGCCGACTTCCGGTCCGCCCTGTCCGAACTCACCTTCGAGGACAGGTTGGGGTCGGTGGCCCAGCGCGCGGACCGAATCCGCGACCTGGCCCAAACCCTCGGCGAGCGAGCGTCCGTCGAGGCTCCAGGCTATGCATGTCTGAACGAGCAGGAGCGAGACACCCTGAAGCGGGCCGGCGAGCTGGCCAAGTTCGACCTGTCCACCCAGATGGTGGTCGAGCTGTCTAGCCTGGCCGGATTCATGGCCCGCGACTACGCGGTGCGGGCCGGCGAGAGCGAAGCGGTGGCGCAGGCGCTTTACGGAGATGAGCAGCCATAAAGACCAGCGCCGATCCTCCCCGCAGTCGATGCCGGGGATGGCTCCGCGCTGGCTGACCGGCCTCGACCTGCGCACCTCAATGTTTGCAATCGGGGCTGAGCCAACCGGGTCCTCCGACCACTTCGGCCTGCGCCGCGCCGCCGCTGGGCATCATCCGGATTATGCGCTCCCCAGCGGCGATCGACGGGCCGTTGCAGACGATCTCGATTGACGTTGGGATTCGGGCCGCGGCCCGCCGGCTGGAGCAGCACGGCGTCAGCGTGGCTGCGGGTTCCGTCGAGGCGGCGCAGGAGTTCATCACTGGGCGGTTTGCCCAACTGCTGCGCGATGAGGGTGTTTCGGCCGATCTCGTCGCAGCCGTGATGCCCGGTGCGTTGTCGTTGACCCGCCCCGACGTGTACCTGGCCGAGTTGGCGCAGCTGGCCGATGACGACGACTTCGCAGCGCTGGTTCAGGCGGTGGTTCGGTGCGCCGGATCGTGCCGGCCGGAACCCGCCCCTGAACTGGTCGAGGAGCACCGGAGCCTGCCTGCCGAGTGTGGATCTCATCGCGGTGGCCCGCTGCCTTGTCGAAGGACCTGCACTCCGGGTGGCCGCCTTCGCGCGGCAGGGCCGGGCGGTGACCGCGGCGATCAATCGCTTCTTCGATGACGTGCTGGCTCATGGACCCTGACCCGCAGGTGCGGGCTGCTCGCCCTCGGCGCGTCGCCGGTCGGTCTGTGCGGCCCGACGGGCATCGACTGGCAGGCCCTGGATACCGCGCTCGGCTAGGCAGCACGGTGGCCGACTAGGCCACGACTAGGCAGCACGGTGGCCGATCCAGGCCACGACATGCACTCGGCCTAGTTCGGTGACACCTGCATCGGTGATGCGGTGCCTCTGGTCCGGTCTAGCTGGGCAGCCACCGCCAGGATCGTGGCCTCGGCACCGGTGCGGGCGGCCAGCTGAACCCCGGGATCGGCCAGCCCTGAGTGCTGAACCCGGCCGGGTAGGACGCAGCTGGCTGACCAGCGACGTTGAACAGCTGGGTGAATGCCACCACGGGCAGCGTTCGTTGGATGAGAGCCCACCTGAGCCGTCGAGCGCGCCTACGGCGGGCGGCAGGCATGCCATCGTCGGGTGAGCAGCAGGTCATCTCGCCCTGTAGCGTCGACGCGCGCGGCGAGGCTGACCGAGGCGGTCATCGCCCGCTCGGTCCGCCCTGGCCGGCACTGCGCCACCGAGGGAGACAGTGGCCCGGTCACCGTCTCCAACCGCTCTGGGTGGTCCAGCTGCTGGGCAATCTCGCAGACCCCACGCACGAACTGCAGGTACATCGGGCGGCGGAAGCTGGGCCAGTCCGGGTGAACCTCGGCACCTGATGGCCGAGGTCGCGCAAGCGGTCGGCGACGGCGCTGACCGCGGCCACCACTTGGGGATTGACGCCTCGGCCATGATCCGGCCGATCGGTGGTCCAGCCGATCCGCAGTGGCGGGGGGTCGGTGGAGGTGGCTTGCGTCAATGAGCTGGACAGCGGGGTGGCCTGCCACCGGTCACTGGGCAACGCGCCGGCGAGGATGTCGTACACCCACGCGCTGTCCACGGCGGTGCGGGTCAAGACCCCTGTGCAACAGCGCGCCCCAGACTTCCCGGTGAGGCCACGGGAAACTCGACCACGCCGTGGCTTCAGCCCGAATAACCCGGGTACACGCGGCCGGGGATACGGATCGAGCTCCCCGGCGTCGCCGCCAACGGCGAGCGGAACTATTCTCGCCGCCACCGCGGCCGCCGGAGCCGCCGCTGGAGCCCGGACCGTGCGCCCGTCGGCCCGCGGATTATTCGTGATGCCAAAGCGTC
>JADJCR010000014.1 GCA_016703125.1 Micrococcales bacterium
GAATTGCGCCACCCCGTAGGCGGCGCGCGCCCGGTTGGTGCTCAACCCGACAAGGAACCAAGTCTGGGCCTCTGCCAGGAGGCGTGCCACCAGGTCATCGGTGCCGTACAGGTCCAGGTCGCGGGCCCCCGCCGGGCCAGGCAAGTGGCACACCTCACCGTCCTCGCTCACGTCCCCTCCGCACGCCGCACGATCTCGCCCTTCGCCGCTGCCGTTTCGCGCAGGTCTGCCTGGAAGTCACGCATGCGCTGCCGCAGATCCGCGTCCGACGCGGCCAGGATCCGCACCGCCAGCAACCCGGCGTTGCGCGCGTTCCCGATGGCCACGGTGGCCACCGGCACGCCGGCGGGCATCTGCACGATGGACAACAGGGAGTCCAGTCCGTCCAGGCGGGCCAAGGGCACCGGCACGCCGATGACCGGCAACGGCGTCACCGCGGCGAGCATCCCGGGCAGGTGGGCAGCGCCGCCAGCCCCCGCGATGATCACCCGGAACCCTCGATCGGCGGCCGTCCGTCCGAACTCGAGCATCTCGTCGGGCATGCGGTGAGCGGACACGACGTCCTTGTGACAGGCGATGCCGAACTCCGCGCACGCCTTGACGGCCTCGGACATGACCGGCCAGTCCGAGTCGCTGCCCATGACCACGGCGACCTGCGGCTCACTCATCGATGACTCCTCGGAAGTAGTCGGCGGCATGCCACGCACGGTCGCGCAATGCCTGTTCGTCGTCGCCCAGTGCGGTCACATGGCCGACCTTGCGCCCGGGCCGCACGTCCTTGCCGTACAGATGGATCTTCAACCCCGGATCGCGGGCCATGACATGCCGGAAAGCGATGTGCAGGTCCGGCAGGTCGCCGCCGAGGATGTTGACCATCACAGCGATCGGCTGGCGGGGCCGGGGGTCGCCCAGTGGCATGTCGAGGACCGCGCGCAGGTGGTTCTCGAACTGCGAGGTGCGCGCCCCCTCGATGCTCCAGTGACCGGAGTTGTGCGGGCGCATGGCCAACTCGTTGATCACCAGGCCGCCGGGGGTGTCGAACATCTCCACGGCGAGCATGCCCACGACCCCGAGTTCCTTGGCCACCCCGAGCGCCAGCGCCTCGGCCGCCTCCGCCGACGCCCCGTGCGGTACGGCGGGCGCCACCACCTCCACACAGATGCCGTCGGTCTGCACGGTGCGCACCGGCGGGTACGCCACAGCCTGTCCGTGCGGCGACCGGGCCACCTGGACGGCGATCTCCTGCGTGAAGCCCACCAACTCCTCGACGATCCACACAGCACCCGGCCCGAGATCGTGGGACATCACCTCGCGTGCGGCAGCGAGGTCGTCGACGACCCAGACGCCCTTGCCGTCGTAGCCGCCCTTGGAGGCCTTGAGGACCTTCGGCCATACCGTGCTGAACGCGTCGACCTCCTGCGCTGAACCCACGACCTGCCAGGCCGGCACCGGGAAGCCCGCGCCCTGCAGCCGGCGGCGCATGTCGGCCTTGTCCTGTGCGTAGAGCAGGGCCTCGGAGCCCGGGTACACGGCGACGCCGTCGGCCTCCAACGCGCGGATGATCTCCTGCGGCACGTGCTCGTGGTCGAACGTGACGACGTCCACCGACTGCGCCAGTTGACGGATGGCGTGGGCATCGGCGGGACCGCCCACGGACATCGCCGGAATCACCTGGGAGGCGCTGTCGTGTCCCGAGTCGGCCAGCACGTGCAACTGGATGCCCAGCGCGATCGCCGGCTGCTGGCTCATGCGGGCCAACTGCCCGCCGCCGATGATGCCGACCCGGGGTGTGCCCGGGGGAAGATCAGGCACCGGGCAGTCCGAGGTCACGGGCGATCAGCATGCGCTGCACCTCACTGGTGCCCTCTCCGATCTCGAGGATCTTCGCATCGCGGTAGAACCGGCCCGCGGCGTACTCCAGCATGAACCCGTACCCCCCGTGCACCTGGGTGGCCGCACGGGCATTGTCCATGGCCGCCTCGGAGGTGAACAGCTTGGCGATCGCGGCCTGCTGCTTGAAGGGCTCGCCGCGCTCCATGCGCCCGGCGGCCTCGCGCCACGCCAGCCGCGACATGTGCGCCCGCATGTGCATGTCGGCGATCATGAACTGCACCGCCTGGTTGCTGCCGATCGGCCGGCCGAACGCCTCCCGCTCGTGGGCGTACCGGACGCTGACATCTACGCATCCCTGCGCCAGCCCGGCGGCCAGCGCGGCGATCGCGATGCGGCCCTCGTCGAGGATGGACAGGAACTGCGCATAGCCGCGTCCGCGCTGCCCGACGAGGTTGTCAGCCGGCACCCGGACGTCGGCCAGGGAGACCTCGCGGGTGTCGCTGGCGTCCCAGCCGACCTTCTTGTACGGCTCGGAGACGCTCAAGCCCGGCGTGCCGACCGGCACGAGGATGCTCGAGATCTCCTTGCGCCCCGCATGCTCGCCCGTCACCGCGGTCACGGTGATGAGGCCGGTGATGTCGGTGCCGGAGTTGGTGATGAAGGCCTTCGTGCCGTTGATCACCCACTCGTCGCCCTCCAGCCGCGCGGTCGTGCGGGTACCACCAGCGTCGGAGCCTGCCCCGGGCTCGGTGAGACCGAAGGCGCCCAGCATCCGCCCGGAGGTGAGTTCGGGCAGCCAGCGCGCCTTCAGTTCCTCGGAACCGAACCGGAAGATCGGCATCGCCCCGAGGCTGACGCCCGCCTCCAGCGTGATCGCGATGGAGGAGTCGACCCGCGCAAGTTCCTCAATGGCCACGCACAGCGCGGTGTAGTCGCCGCCCATCCCGCCGTACTCCTCGGGGAAGGGCAGCCCGAACAAGCCCATCTGCGCCATCTGCGCGACCAGCGGATAGGGGAACTCACCACGCGCGTAGTAGTCCCCGATCACGGGCGCGACGACGTCCTGGGCGAAGGACTCGACGGTCTTGCGCAGCGCCTCGTGCTCCTCGGTCAGTCGCAGATCCATAACAATCCCCTCCGGTAGGCGAAATCACTGCCGGCTTCCAGACTAGTTTCCCGATCCCCTGGGTACCCTGAGGAGGTGAGAATCCCCATCGCCGTGAGGTCGCTGTGGCTGCGCGCCGAGGATCTGGTCGCACAGGTCATGAAGTTCGGCGTCGTGGGCCTGGTGGCGCTCGTCGTGGACGTGGGGTTGTTCAACCTCCTGCGGTTCGCCGGCGGGGAGGGACCTCTGTACGACAAGCCGCTGACCGCGAAAGTTGTATCCGTGATCGTGGCCACAACCGTGGCGTACATCGGCAACCGCATCTGGACGTTCTCCGACCGGGGCCGCACCAGTTACCTGCGGGAGTACTCCCTCTTCTTCGCACTCAACGGCGCAGCTCTGCTGATCACCCTCGGGTGTCTGTGGTTCAGCCACTACGCGCTGGGGCTCACCGGGCCACTGGCAGACAACATCAGCGCCAACGTCATCGGCCTCGGCCTCGGCACGCTGTTCCGCTTCTGGTCCTACCGCAAGTGGGTCTTCCCGGAGGTTCCCGAGCGGATCGTGGCCGACGAGGCGATGGTCTAGGACCGCCTCAGACCGGCGTGACCCCGTGCCGGCGGTGCGAGAAGAACCGGTCCTTGGTCCGTGCCCGCGCGATCCGGGTGATGATTTCGTCGCGCAAATCCTCGGGCTCGATGACCGCGTCCACGACCAGCTCGGACGCCAGGCGCATCACGTCGATGTCCTGCTCGTACTCCTCGCGCATGGCCAGGATGAACTTCGTGCGCTCGTTGTCGGTCTCCAGGGCTGCGATCTTGTTGGCGTAGACAGCGTTCACCGCCGCCTCCGCGCCCATCACTGCGATCTTGGCGGTGGGCAGCGCGATCGTGGCGTCGGGCTCGAACCCCGGGCCGGCCATCGCGTAGAGGCCGGCGCCGTACGCCTTGCGCACCACCACGCAGATCTTCGGCACCGTCGCCTCGCTGATCGCCGTGATCATCTTCGCTCCGTGGCGGATGATGCCCTGCTTCTCCACGATCGTCCCGACCATGAACCCGGGCACATCCGACAGGAACACCAGCGGGACGTTGAACGCGTCGCACAGCTGCACGAAGCGCGCTGCCTTGTCCGCGGAGTCGACGAACAGTGCCCCGCCCTTGGAACTGGAGTTGTTCGCCACGATGCCGACCACATCGCCATCCATACGGGCGAAACCCACAATCAGCTCCGTGGCCCAGAGGGCGTGGATCTCGAAGAAGGTGTCGGCGTCGACGAGGCCCCGGACGTACCGGTACATGTCGAACGCCTGCCGCTCGGACTCCGGGACGAGGGCCCGCAGGTCCACGTTCACAGGGGCGACCGGCTGCGCGTCCGGCGGATCCAGCTCCCAGTTCTCGGGGAGGTAACTGAGGTACCGCTTGACCCCGAGCAGTGCGTCCGACTCACTGCTGACCAGCATGTGGCCGACGCCGCTGTCCACGCAGTGGACCCGGGCGCCACCCATCTCCTCCAGGGTGGTCTTCTCCCCGGTCACCATCTGCACCATGCGGTCGCTGGCCAAGTACATGCTCGCGTTGCCCTCGACCATGATCACGATGTCGCAGAACGCCGGGATGTACGCCCCGCCCGCCGCCGACGGCCCGAACAGCGCGCACACCTGGGGGATCGCGCCGCTGGCCTTGACCTGGGTGTGGAAGATCTTGCCGGCCCCGCGCCGCCCCGGGAACAGGTCCACCTGGTCGGTGATCCGGGCCCCGGCCGAGTCGACGAGGTAGACCATGGGGACACCGGTCTGCAGGGCGACCTCGATGATGCGGATGATCTTCTCCACGGTGCGGGCCCCCCAGGAGCCGGCCTTGACTGTGGAGTCGTTGGCCATCAGGCACACGGTCCGGCCGTCGATCGTCGCAGTGCCGGTGACCACGCCGTCGGCCGGCAGCCCGTCGGCCTTGACGTTGGCGTACATCCCGTCCTCCACGAAGGAGCCCGTATCCACCAACCGGTCGATACGGTCGCGGGCGAAGAACTTCCCGCGCCGGGCGTTGGCCTCGTGGTACTTCTTCGCGCCCCCGGCCTTGACCTGCTCGGACAACGACTTCAGATCATGGGTGTTCACATGCGTAGCGTAGGGGCGCCCCCGCGGGCTGCGCCGCGTCAGTCCCGGTAGCCGGTGCCCCGGGCGAGTACGAACGCCCGCAGCACGCCGAATCCGCGTACCGGCCGCCCACGCTGGCCGCGCAACACGTAGCGGGGATCCTCCTCGAGCTGCGCCCTCGTCTCGGCATCCACGAGGGTGCCGCCGGGCTTGGCCATCGCGGTCAATCGGCTGGCGAGGTTCACCGTGCTCCCGAAGACGTCACCCATCCGGGAAACCACCTGTCCGGTGGCCAGACCCACGCGCACCTCCGGCACGCTGTCGTCTGCGGCGTGGGTCTCGTGCAGGTGCAGCGCGATGTCGGCGGCGTGGCTCGCCGACAGTGCGGTGAACAGGATCTCGTCGCCTACCGTCTTCACCAGCCGGCCGCCGGAGGCCGCCACGATGTCCGCACTGACAGCCTCGAATCGTTGCACGAGCCCAGCGAGTTCATGCTCGGGCAACCGCCGCGACAGCCGCGTGTAGCCGACCATGTCGGCGAACCCGACACTCATGACCCCAGAGTCGTCCGCCGACTCCCGACCAGTGGCGGCGGCTCGACTCACCGCGGTCGCCAGGGCACGCCGCCAGACATAGACCAGCAGCGCTTCCAGGTCCGGCATGAGCCGGTCGAGTTCGTCGGTGAACTCGCCCAAGGTGCTCAGCGCCAGACCGTCCGCCACGTCGATGGTGCCGGCACGCTCCAGAAGTCCGGCCAGCGTGTTGACCTGCCAGTCGGCCAGGCGGGCGGTGGTCTGGCCGAGCCCGCGGACCAGATCATTGGCGGTGTCCGGATCGATGTTGCCGACCTCGATGAAGTGCAGCATGCGGTGCAGCGCCGCGACATCGGCGTCGGTGAACGCGACCGCCTCCCCCACGTCGGCGTACCCCATGGAGCGCCAAAGGACACGGGCGGACTCCAGGGGCACCCCGGCATCCGCGGCCACCTCGTCGCGGGTGAACTTGAACGGCCCGCCCAGCAACCGCTCCTGGATGGCGGAGAGGTCCGGCACGTCAGATCCTTTGCCTCTGCTCACGATTCGACGGTCGGCGGGCTCGGGTCGATCCCGTGGTTGCGCGAGCGCCGGAACGAGTCGTCCTCGTCATGCAGGCGGTACACCTCGCGCTGCACCTGCTCGACGTTCGGGATGTTCTCGATGACCAACTGCCCGTTCTCCGCGGCACTCTCGATCATCAGCGTCCCGCAGTTGAGGACGCGCTCCCAGACCGAGTGGTCGAAGGAGACGTCGTTGACCTTCGACAACGGCATGTCCCGGCCACGGCGGGCGACGATCCCGGTGCGGATGATGATCCGGCGGTTCGTGAACACGTACTGCGTGGTCCACCAGAACAAGAACGGCCTGATGACCATGATGAACAGCGCGATGAGTGCGGCGATGGCCAGCACCCAGGTCATGATGGTGCCGGTGGAGCCCTCGAACCAGGAGTTCACCTTGGCGAGCAGGAAGGCGGTCACCCCGATGATGACCAGCAACCAGATGATCGGCCAGATCAGCGTCTTCCACGCCGGGCGCAGTTCGAACTGCACCTGCTCGTCGTCGCCGAGGAGTTTCGTCGGGTAGCCCATAGCCGAATCGTGCCACGTTCGGGCCGCGGGATCACCCCTTCAGGCTCACATCGGCCGCTGACACCGCGCGCACCAGCGCGTGGCGATCCCGCACCAGCAGGCGGCCCTCGGCGTCAATATCCGTGGCGTGCCCCTGCCACACCCCATCGGGGGCGAACACCTCCACGTCGCGGCCGAGCGTCACGCACTGTGCGGAATACGCCTCGTGAGCCCCGCAGCGCCGGGCGTCCCCGCCGGATGCCACGAAGCGGGAGTACCAGGTGTGCAGCCCGCCCACAACATGGGCGGCCAACGCATCTGCATCCGGGTCCCCGCCGATCTCAGCCACGCTGAGCGCCTGCGGGTCGGGGCGGTCGTCCGCAAACGCCAGATTGACCCCGATCCCCACGATGGCGCTGTTCGCGTCGCGCACCGACAGGATCCCGGCGAGCTTGCCGTCCCCGGACACCACGTCGTTGGGCCACTTCACCCCCACCCCGGCGGCACCGGCGTCGCGGGCCGCATCAGCCACGGCCAGCCCGGCCAGCAAAGGGATCCACCCCCACGCCCGCACGGTGGTGGGGACGTCCAAGCGGATGGACAAGGTCAGCCCATCGCCCGGGTGGCTGATCCAGGTCCGGTCGAGGCGGCCGCGGCCGGCGGTCTGCTCCTGGGCGATGCGCACCAGGCCGTGACCGGCGACTCCCACCAGGTCGTCGTTCGTGGAGCCGGTGCTCGCCACGACCTGTGGGGCCGGCCACCCGATGCGCGCACAAACGTCGGTCACCGCATGGTACTCATCAGCTCTCACGTTGCTACCGTACGAAATATGAGCGCCCAATCGGCAGATTCGACCCCGGACCTCACCACGACCGCTGGGAAGCTGGCCGACCTCACCGCTCGCCGCGAGGTCGCGGCCATGGCCGGCGGGCAGCGCGGGATCGACAAGCAGCACTCAAAGGGCAAGATGACCGCCCGCGAGCGCATCGAGTGGCTGCTCGACGACGGTTCCTTCGTCGAGCTCGACGAACTGGCCCGGCACCGATCCAACAACTTCGGCCTGGAGAAGACCCGGCCCTACGGCGACGGCGTGGTCACCGGGTACGGGACGATCGACGGCCGGCCGGTGTGCGTCTTCGCCCAGGACTTCACGGTGTTCGGCGGCAGCCTCGGCGAGGTGTTCGGGGAGAAGATCGTCAAGGTCATGGACATGGCGATGAACACCGGCGTCCCCGTCGTCGGGATCAACGACTCCGGCGGTGCCCGCATCCAGGAGGGCGTGGTGTCGCTGGGCCTGTACGGAGAGATCTTCCAGCGCAACGTGCACGCCTCCGGCGTCGTCCCGCAGATCTCGCTGATCATGGGCCCGTGCGCCGGTGGGGCGGTCTACTCCCCGGCGATCACCGACTTCACCGTGATGGTCGACAAGACCTCCCACATGTTCATCACCGGCCCGGACGTCATCAAGACCGTGACCGGCGAAGATGTCGAGTTCGAGGAACTCGGTGGTGCCCGCACCCACAACAGCAAGTCCGGTGTGGCCCACATGATGGGCGCCGACGAACACGACGCCCTCGACATCGTCAAGAGCCTGCTGAGCTACCTGCCCAGCAACAACATGGACCCGGCGCCGGCCTACGACAACCCGGCCACCTTGGAGATCACCGACGAGGACCGGGAACTCGACACGATCATCCCCGACTCCCCCAACCAGCCCTACGACATCAAGACCGTGATCGAGCACGTGCTCGACGACGGCGAGTTCCTCGAGGTGCAGCCCTTGTGGGCGCCCAACATGGTGATCGGCTTCGGTCGTGTCGAGGGGCATTCGGTCGGCGTGGTCGCCAACCAACCGATGCAGTTCGCCGGGACCCTGGACATCGACGCCAGCGAGAAGGCCTCCCGCTTCGTGCGCACCTGCGACGCCTTCAACATCCCGGTCATCACCTTCGTCGACGTGCCCGGCTTCCTGCCCGGCACCGACCAGGAGTGGAACGGCATCATCCGGCGCGGCGCCAAACTCATCTACGCCTACGGCGAGGCCACCGTCCCCAAGGTCACCATCATCACCCGCAAGGCCTACGGCGGCGCATACGTCGTCATGGGCTCCAAGCACCTCGGGGCGGACATCGAGTTGTCCTGGCCGACCGGGCAGATCGCAGTCATGGGCGCCCAGGGTGCGGTCAACATCCTGTACCGCAAGGAGGTGGCCGCCGCGAAGGATCCGGACGCCGAACGTGCGCGCCTGGTCGCGGAGTACGACAACGCGCTGGCCAACCCCTACCTCGCGGCCGACCGCGGTTACGTCGACCGCGTGATCATGCCGCACGAGACCCGCGGTCAGGTCGTGCAGGCGCTGCGGGCACTGCGCAGCAAGCGAGAGGTGCTGCCGCCGAAGAAGCATGGGAACATCCCCTTGTGAGCGCGCGCTTCGAGGTGGTGCACGGCAACCCCGGCGACGAGGAACTCGCGGTGGTGATCTCCTTGCTGTCCGCGGCCGCGGCCGGTGCGCCGGCTCCGCAGGGCGATGAGCAGATGTCCAACTGGGCGCGGCCGGGGATGCGGGTGACGCTGCCCGCAGGTCCGGGTGCCTGGTGGCGGTCGGGATTGCCGCGGCCGTGATCGACGTCAGCGTCATCGTCCCGGTCTTCAACAAGGCCCCGTACCTGCGCGAGTTGCTGGACAGCCTGCAGAACCAGACCAGCGGGTCGTTCGACGTGTGGCTGGTCGACGACGGGTCCACCGACGGCTCGGAGCGGATGTGCGACGACATCGCCACCGCGGACGAGCGCTTCCACGTCATCCACCAGCCGAACTCGGGCTGGCCGGGCCGGCCACGCAACGTGGGGGTCGATGTCAGTGAGAGCCGCTACCTGTTCTACGCCGACGCCGACGACTGGTGCGAACCGACCCTGCTGGCCGACCTGGTCACATTCGCCGACGAGCACGACAGTGACGTCGTGCTGCCGGCAGTGCTGGCCGAGGGGCACTCTTACACGACCCGCGAACCCGTCTTCAGCAGTGCCGTGGACCTCGACCCGCGCGAGGCCTTCCTCAGTCTCACCCCACACAAACTGTTCCGGCGCGCCTACTTCGAGGCGCTCGGCCTGCGCTTCACCGAGGACCGGGTACCGCTCGAGGACGGGCAATTGGTGGCCCGCGCCTACGTCGGGGGCGGTCGGATCAGCCGCTTCGGCGACCGGCTCGGTTACCACTACATGGGCCGCGAGGGCACGAACATCTCCTACGCGCCGCGCGACCCCCGCGCGCACGGACGCAGCGTGGCCGACATCATGGGCTCCGCGCGGCGGGTCCCCGTTCACGCCGACGAGATCATCGTCGACATCTACCGCCGCAAACTCCTGCGCTACCTCGGGCCGCGGTACTTGCCGGGGATGCCCCCGGACCGCCAAGCGGCCTACGTCCAGGCCACCTCGGACGTGGCAGCAGAGTTCATCCCCGCTCACCTGGAGTCGACGCTGACCCCGTGGCCGCGGCTGGCCTCACGCGCGGCCCGGCTCGGGGACCCGGGGGTCAGCGTGGCTCTGGCGCAGGCACGCGCCGACGAACTTGTGCCCGCCGAGCGCGCCAACGGCCACTGGTTCATCGGTCCGGTGCCCGCCGACGACATCGTCGTGGTGCGCCCCCGGGCACGCAAGGATCCCAGCAAGGGGATCCGGGTGGTGAGCCGGCCGGAGTGGGTGCGGGTGACCAGCCCCCGGCTGGAACTGTCGGTCGACGGCGCGGTGATCGGCGTCGATGAGACCCTGCGTCCCCGCCAGCCCCTGCCGGGCCCGGCCCGCGCGCTGGCCTGCTGGGACGACCTGTCCGTGGCGGTGGCCTACGACGGGGAACCGGTGACCACCGACGGACTGCACTTCAGTTCCGCCGCCGGTCAGCTCGTCGTCGCGCCGGCCTGATCCCACAGGTCCATCCAGCGCAGTCCTGCCTGCCGCACCATGTCGCGCAGCAGCGGTATCCCGAGCCCGATGACATTGGCCGGGTCCCCCTCCACACCGGTCACGAACGCCGAGCCGTAGCCGTCCAGCGTGAAGCCGCCGGCCACCTGCAGCGGCTCCCCGGTCGCCACGTACGCGGCGATCTCCTCGTCGTCGGGGTCGGCGAAGTGCACGGTGGTGCGGGCAGCCGCGACGACCTCGCCGGCGGCGTGGATCAGGCACTGGCCGGTGATCAGTTCCGCGGAGCGTCCACGCAATTCGTGCCATCTGCGCACGGCCACGTCCGCCGTCAACGGCTTGCCCAGGCTTCGGCCGTCGACATCGAGCACGGAATCGGCCCCGAGCACCAGTCGGCCGGGGTTGTCCCGGGCGACCCACCGCGCCTTGGCCAGCGCGAGGTGCACCGCCACCTGTTCGGGCCCGGCCGCGGGCAGACCGGCGATGAGGGCGTCCTCGTCAACACCGCTGACCACGACCTCAGGTTCGATCCCGGCGGCCCGCAGCAAACGCAGGCGGGACGGGGATGCCGAGGCGAGGATCAGGCGCACGCGCAGCGATGGTACGCGCCAGCCGCAGCAGCGACTCACCCGACGGTCGCCGCCACAAGTGGGCGGCGGCACCCCCTGCGCGCCCACTTGTGGCGTCCCGAAACCTCGCAAATCACCCATATCCGGCGCGTCGACAGCCACAAGTGGGCGGATTGCAGAATTGGCTTTCGGTGTTCCGCCCACTTGTGGTGGACGCTGCCCGCCAAGCCGTCGGCCCAGCCCGCCCGCCCGGAGGTCCGCCACCTAGACTCGGAGTGTGCGCAAAGTGCTGATCGCCAACCGTGGGGAAATTGCCATCCGTGTCGCGCGGGCCTGCCGGGACGCCGGCCTGGCCAGTGTCGCCGTCTACGCCAACTCCGACAGCGACGCCTTGCATGTCAAGGCCGCCGACGAGGCCTACTCGCTGGACGGCGAGACCGCCGCCGAGACCTACCTGGTCATCGAGAAACTGCTCGACGTGGCCAAGCGCTCGGGAGCCGACGCCGTCCACCCCGGGTACGGCTTCTTGTCCGAGAACGCCGACTTCGCCCAGGCGGTCATCGACGCCGGGCTGATCTGGATCGGGCCACCACCGGCGGCGATCCGCTCCCTGGGCGACAAGGTCTCCGCACGGCACATCGCCCAGCGCGCCGGCGCGCCGCTGGTGGCGGGTACCCCGGACCCGGTCTCCGGGGCCGACGAGGTCGTGGAGTTCGCCAAGGAGAACGGGCTGCCGATCGCCATCAAGGCCGCCTTCGGCGGTGGGGGGCGCGGCCTCAAGGTCGCCCGCACCCTCGACGAGGTGCCGGAACTGTACGACTCCGCGGTCCGCGAGGCGGTCGCCGCCTTCGGTCGCGGTGAGTGCTTCGTGGAGCGCTACCTGGACAACCCCCGGCACGTCGAGACCCAGGTCCTCCGCCGACATGCACGGCAACGTCGTCGTGGTCTCCACGCGTGACTGCTCCCTGCAACGCCGCCACCAGAAACTCGTGGAGGAAGCCCCCGCGCCCTTCCTGTCGGACAAGCAGATCGCCGAGCTCTACCGCGCGAGCAAAGCCATCGTCAAGGAAGCCGGGTACACCGGCGCCGGCACGTGCGAGTTCCTCGTCGGCCAGGACGGCACCATCTCGTTCCTCGAGGTCAACACCCGTCTGCAGGTGGAGCACCCGGTCTCCGAGGAGGTCGCCGGAATCGACCTGGTCCGCGAGCAGTTCCGCATCGCCGACGGTGAGGAACTCGGGTACGACGACCCCGAACTGCGCGGTCACTCCATCGAGTTCCGCATCAACGGCGAGGACCCCGGGCGCAACTTCCTCCCGGCACCCGGCGTGCTGACCGTGTGGAAGCCGCCGTCGGGACCGGGCGTGCGCCTGGACGGGGGTTTCACCACCGGGGACGTGATCGGGGGCAACTTCGACTCCCTGCTCGCCAAGCTGATCATCACCGGTGCCGACCGCCAGGAGGCCCTGCAGCGCGCCCGCCGGGCCCTGGCGGACTTCGAGGTCGAGGGCATCGCCACTGCGCTGACCTTCCACCGTGTGGTCGTCGAGGACCCGGCCTTCGCGCCGCTGGACCCCAAGCAGACCTTCACCGTCCACACCCGCTGGATCGAGACCGCCTTCGACAACCAGATCCCTGCCTACGACGGCGGCGTGTCCGCTGAAGAGGGCGAGGGTGAGCGGCAGGCCGTCACCGTCGAGGTCGGCGGCAAGCGCATCGAGGTCACCTTGCCCGCGGCGCTCTCGGTCGGCACGGCTGCACCCGCCGCCGGCGGCAAGCGCCCGGCGAAACGCGCCAAGAAGAGTTCTGGCGGCGGTGCCTCCGGCGACGCGCTGACCGCGCCTATGCAGGGCACGATCGTCAAGGTCGCGGTCGAGGAGGGTCAGACCGTCGAGGCCGGTGAATTGGTCGTGGTGCTCGAGGCCATGAAGATGGAGCAGCCGCTCAACGCCCACAAGGCGGGCACCATCGCTGGGCTGAGTGCCGAAATCGGGGCTACGGTACCTACAGGGACTGTTCTCTGCGAAATCAAGGACTAGCCACCGGGAGGCCGGCCGTGCGACGGGCACTCTGGACACTCATCACCCTGCTGCTCGTCGGCTGGATCGCGGCTCCCGCGAGTGCGACCACCATCGACGACGTCGTTTCGGCCCTGCGCTCCGACCCGGTCTACAACGATCCCAAGGCGGAGAACGCGCTCACGGATGCCCAGGCCGCCGACCTCAGCGACCAGATCGTCAGTAGTGGCTCCTCGGTCTACGTCGCCATCCTGCCGGCGGCGGCGCGCGGTTCGCGCACGACCGAGGATGTTGTGCGCTACCTGCAGCAGAACGTCGGGGAACCGGGCACCTACGCCGCTGTCGTGGGTAGCCAGTTCCGGTCGACCTCCTCCGAGGCGGCCACCGCGGCCTTCCAGCAGCAGCAGGGCAACGGTGTGTACGCCGTGCTCAGCCAGTTCGTCACCAACGTGGAGTCCATCGACAACGGGGGAACGGTCACCCAGCCGGAACCGGCCGGATCCTCCTCCGGCGGCAGCGCGCTCGTCCCGCTGCTGGTCCTGGGGGGTCTGGCAGCAGGCGCCGGCGGTCTGGTCTTCATGGGCTCACGGCGCAAGAAGCGCGCCGAGGCCGCGGCCCTGGCATCGGTGAAGCAGGCACTCGACGAGGACATCACCGACTTCGGGGAATCCCTCGACGGCGTGGATTCGCAGGCCATCACCACCGAGGAGAACCGTGCGGACTGGATGGCCGCCCTCGACCAGTACGAACAGGCTAAGAAGGCTTCGGATGCGATGCGTACGCCGAACGAGGCACGCACTGTCACCGAGGCCCTCGACGAAGGCCGGTACCGCGTCGCCTGCGTGCAGGCACGAATGGCCGGCGACGTCATCCCCGAACGCAGGCCGCCCTGCTTCTTCGACCCACGGCACGGCGTCAGCATCAAGGACGTCCTCTACACACCCGCCGGCGCTGCCCAGTCCCGGGACGTGCCCGCGTGTGCGGCCTGTTCAGCCGCGCTCGACGACGGCCTCGACCCGCAGGTACGCATGGTGCCAGCCGCCAATGGTGCCCGCCAGCCCTACTGGCAGGCGGGGCCACAGTACGGCGGCTACGCCAGCGGCTACTACGGCAACAGCGGCATGGACCTGTTCTCCACGATCCTGGTGGGCACCATGCTGGGCAACATGATGACCGGCGGCATGCACACCGGCGGTTACGACTCCGGGTGGTCCGGCGGTGACTTCAGTGGTGGCGGCAGCGACTTCGGCGGAGGCGACTTCGGCGGGGGCGGAGACTTCGGCGGTGGGGACTTCGGTGGAGGCGGCGACTTCGGGGGCTGGTGAGCCTCAATCCATGCGGTGCAGTCGACGCGCCGCCTCGGCGATGGACCCGCTCAGCGACGGATAGACCGTGAACGTCGTGGCGAGGTCATCGACGTTCAGCCCGAGTTCCACCGCCAGGGCCAGCGGGTAGATCAGCTCGCTGGCGCTCGGGGCCACCACGACGGCGCCTACGACGATGCCCGAACCACGGCAGAAGATCTTGACGAAGCCGTCATCGCGGCCCTGCATCTTCGCCCGCGCATTGGTGGCCAGCGGCAACCGGATCCCGTGGGCGCGCACGATCCCGGAGTCGACATCGGCCTGGGTGACCCCGACGCTGGCGATCTCCGGGTCGGTGAAGACGTTGCTGCTGACCACCTTGAGATCCAGTGGCGACACCGCCTCGCCCAGTGCGTGCCACATGGCGATGCGACCCTGCATCGCAGCCACGTTGGCCAGTGGCATCACGCCGGTGCAGTCGCCGGCGGCATAGATGCCCGGGACGCTGGTGCGTGACACCTTGTCCACGGCGACGTAGCCGTGGACGTCGAGTGCCACCCCACGTGTTCGCAGCCGAGGTCAGCGGTGTTGGGCACGGCTCCTACGGCCATCAGGCAATGGCTACCGGCCAACTGCGAGCCGTCCTGCAACGTGACCAGGACACCGTCCTCGGTCCGCTCGACGGCCTCGGCCCGGGTCTCCGACGCGAGTTCCATGCCGCGGTGCTGCAGCACCACCTCGAGCACCTCGGCGGCATCCGGGTCCTGCGTGGGCAGCACCCGCTCCCGCGAGGAGACGAGCACCACCTCGCACCCCAGTGCTGTGTAGGCGCCCGCGAACTCGGCTCCCGTCACCCCGGAGCCCACCACGATCAGGCGTTCGGGCAGGTCCGTGAGGTCGTACAACTGCTGCCAGGTCAGGATCCGCTGTCCGTCGGAGACCGCGCTGGGCAACTCCGGGGACGGGCACCTGTGGCCAGCAGGATGACGTCGGCGCGGTACTGCGCGGCATCCACGGCCACCGTGTGGGCATCAAGGAGGCGGCCGTGCCCATGGACGATCTGCACGCCGACATCGCGCAGCCGTCGGGCGATGTCCTCGCTCTGCGCCGCGGCGAGGTCGAGGACCCGCTTGTTGAGCAGCGCGAAGTCCACACTCACCGTCCCGGGGCCGGGGACCTCCCCGGCCACCCGCACGCCCAGTTGACCCGACACGTTCGCACGTCCCACCCGTTCGGCGGTGGCGATCAGCGTCTTGCTCGGGACGCAGTCGGTCAACACCGCGGCACCGCCGATGCCCCCGGCCTCGATCACCGTGACGTTTGCCCCGAACTGCGCGGCGACCAGTGCGGCCTCGTAACCCCCTGGGCCACCGCCGATGACGACGACAGATCCCGGCACTCCGCTCATGCGGTCTTCCGGGTGCGCTTCGCCGGCGCCTTCTTCGCCGCGGTCTTGGAGGGGGCCGCCTTCCTGGCGGCGGGCTTCTTCGCAGGCGCCTTCTTGGCCGGAGTCTTCGCCGCTGCCTTCTTCGCCGGCGCCTTCTTGGCGGCTGTCCTGCCCGCGGTCTTCTTGGCGGGGGCCTTCTTCGCCGGCTCGCCCCCTGCCCGCTCGAGTGACTGCCGCAGCGCCGTGAGCAGGTCGACTACCTCACCGCCGTCTGCGGTCGGTGCCTCGCTGGCGACGATGCCCTCGCCGCCGTTGACCTTGGCGTCGATCAGCGCCAGCAACTGCTCGCGGTAGCCGTCGTGGTACTGGTCGGGGTCGAATTCGCCGGCCAGGGATTCGACCAGCGACGAGGCCATCGCCAACTCCTGCGGACGCACGTCCACGTCCTGTTCGAGGATGTCGAAGCGCGCCGGACGGACCTCGTCGGGCCAGAGCATCGTCTGTAGCATGAGCACGTCCTCACGCACCCTCAGCACCCCGAGTTGCTGCTTCTGCCGCAGGCTCACCTTCACGATGGCCGTCAACTCGGTCTCGCCCAGCGTCCGGCGCAGCAGCACGTACGGTTTCAACGAGCGCTCGTCAGGCTCCAACAGGTAGCTCTTGTCGAACCACACCGGATCCACCTGGTCGGTCGGCACGAACTCAACGACGTCGATCTCCTTGGACGAGGTGACCGGTAGGCTCGCGAAGTCCTCTTCGGTCAGGACCACGGTGGGGCCGTTGGGCACCTGGTAGGCCTTGGATATCTCGGCCAGTTCCAGCACCTTCTCGCACTCCCGGCACACGCGGTTGTACTTCACCCGACCGCCGTCGACAGCGTGCACCTGATGGAAGCGCACATCATGATCCTCGGTGGCCGCGTAGGCCTTCACCGGGACGGACACCAGGCCGAAGGAGATCGAACCCTTCCAGATCGCACGCACGTCCCCTAGCATGCTCTGTCCGAGTGGATATATGCCAGTGCCGGGGCGATGAGAGCTTCCTGACGTGTCCGGACGTCTCCGGGGTTGCGGCACCTCTCCCGCCTCAGCTCCCGGCCTCCGAACGTGCGCAGTTCCTCAACCCGGGAGCGATACCTCCAGCCGGGAGCGATCGTGCACGGTTGGAACGAATCTCCCCGGTTGCGGCACCTCTCCCGCCTTCAGCCCCCGGGAGCGATCGGGCACACCCGCAACCCCCGGCAGTCACCTTCTTCACACGATCTTCACCCGGCTGATCAGGTGTTTCGAGGGTCCGCTGACTAGAGTCGGCGTATGTCAGCCATCGTCACGCAAGTGGAGGGCCGCCGCGTCCGGCTGACCAGCCTCACGAAGGTGATGTACCCGCGACTGGGGATCACCAAGAGCCAGGTCATCGACTACTACGCCACAGTCGGTCACGCCATCATCGCGCAGACCACGGGACGGCCCGCGACCCGGATCCGCTTCCCGCACGGGGTCGGCGGGCAGTCATTCTTCGAGAAGAACGCTCCTGAGGGAATGCCGGACTGGATCCCCGAGAAGGTGGTCAATTCCATCCACTACCCCGTTTTCGATGAGGTCGCTGCCGTGGTGTGGTCGGCGCAGAACAACGCACTGGAACTCCACACACCGCAGTGGCGCGAACCGGGTTTGTGCGACCGCCTGGTGGTCGACCTCGATCCAGGACCGGGGGCAGGGCTCCCGGAGTGCTGCGAGGTGGCGCTGCTGGTCGCCGAATACCTGCGCGCTGACGGCCTCGAGTCTGTCCCGGTGACCAGCGGGTCCAAGGGCATGCAACTGTACGTGCCCTTCCCGGAACCGATGGACGGCGAAGCCGTCCTCAACTACGCCCGCTCCATGGCCGGGGATCTCGCGGCCCAGGAGCCCGAGAAGATCGTGGCCACGATGACGCGATCCCGGCGCGAGAAGCGCGTGTTCATCGACTGGAGCCAGAACAACCCCGCGAAGACGACCATCACGCCGTACTCCCTGCGCGGCAAGGACCTCCCCTTCGCCGCCACCCCGGTCACCTGGGATGAGGTGGAAAGAGGCCTGTCCGAGCAATTCCTGTTCACCGAGACGATTGCGCGCCTGCAGGAGTACGGCGACCTGATGCAGGCGTGACTCACCGCCGCGAGGGGCGCGGCTTGAGGGCAACGGTCGGCAGTGCCGGCGCCGGCAGGCGCGGGTTGGGGTCCCCGGGCACCTCGCCGAACCGTGGATCCCCCGCTTGCCACTGCTCCCGGGCAGCGACGATCTCGGCGTGCGTGCGCCCCACGAAGTTCCACCACATGAGCAGGTCCTCGGCCAGCGGTTCCCCACCCAGGACCAAGACCCGGGTGGCCGCCGGGGCCGCTAGGCGCAGCTCTGTGGCGCCCCAGCCGAGGTACTGCAGAGCGCCATGGGGCACCCGGGCGCCGTCAGCACTGATGTCGGTGTCCAGTGCGAGCACCGCGTACTCGAAATCCGGGCGCAGAGGAACAGTCACGGCTGCCGACACCACGAGTTCCGCGGCCACCAGCGGCGAGTGCACCGTCGCCGGGGACGCTGCACCGGCGAACTCGCCGACGACCACGGTGGCCCGCATCCCCGGCTCGTGCACCACGGGTAGATCACCGTGGTGTTCGAAGGCAGGCGTGCCCGCGCGGTGCTCATCGGTCAGGGCGACCCACAACTGCACGCCGTGCAGCACCCCTTCGCCCACGGAGTACTCCGAATGCGCGATCCCGTGGCCGGCCGTCATGAGGTTCAGTTCGCCGGGACGGACCCGTTGCAGGGATCCGAGGCTGTCCCGGTGCTCCACATAGCCGGACAACAGCCACGACACCGTCTGCAGCCCGACGTGGGGGTGCGGGGGCACCGCCATCCGGATCCGCTCGGGCCCGTAGTGGTCCACGAAACACCAGGCCCCCACGGTGCGGATCTCCTTGTGCGGCACGGTCCGGCGCACAGTCATCGCGCGCGGACCGCCCAGCGGGACCTCGCGCGGTTCCAACAGCCTGGGTTCCGGCGACGGCTGACCGTGAGGGTGCCCCGCACATGGCTGTTCCTGCGGACGCTGTTCGAGGTTGCTCATGGCGCGATTGCAGCACCTATTCGCCAGGAAGGCCAGCGACCCGCGTCGCCCCGCACGGCGGGCGCTACCCTTCTCAGCGTGACTCTGTATGCGGCCTACGGCTCGAGCATGGACCCTGAGCGCATGGTGGAGATGGCCCCGCACTCGCCGGCCGCCGGCGTCGGGTGGTTGGACGGATGGCGGCTGACGTTCGGCGGGGCGGACATGAGCTGGGAGGGTGCGCTGGCCACGGTCGTCGAGGACCCGGGCCATCAGGTCTTCGTGATCCTCTACGACGTGAACGCCCAGGACGAGCACCTCATGGACCAGTGGGAAGGCACCGAACTGGGCATCTACTCCAAGATCCGGGTGCGTGTGGTGACCCTCGATGGTGACGTGGTGGCGTGGCTCTACGTGCTCAACGACTACGAGGGCGGCCTGCCCTCTGCCCGCTACCTGGGCAGGATCGCCGACGCCGCCGAGGTGGCCGGCGCACCAGAGGACTACGTGCGCGAGTTGCGCAACCGCCCCTGCTCGTCGATCGGACCCTGAATCCGAGGCCGCCGGCCGAGCAATCGCACAACCCGCCACACAAGCGTCCGAGCGCTTAGTCTGGGGGTCGTGACGACTCCTGACGAACTGGCCGCAGCGGCCGCCACCGCAATCGCCGAGCGTACCGGCATGCCCCGGCACGACGTCGCAGTGGTCCTCGGCAGCGGATGGGGCGGGGCGGCCGACTCCTTCACCGTGACCGCGGACATCCCCTACACCGACCTCCCTGGGTTCAGCGCCTCGGCCGTCGTGGGGCACAGCGGTTCCTTGCGCAGTTGCACGGTGGGGGACAAGCAGGTCCTGTTCTTCTCCGGTCGCACGCACTACTACGAGGGGCGCGGCGTGGCCGCCGTGGTCCACGGGGTGCGCACCGCTGCGGCGGCAGGCTGCTCGGTGCTGGTGCTCACCAACGGCTGCGGCGGGTTGAACCCGCAGTGGGCGCCCGGGCAGCCGGTCATCATCCGCGACCACCTCAACCTCACCGCGACCACACCTCTGGTCGGCGCCGACTTCGTGGACATGACCGACGCCTACTCCCGGCGCCTGCGCGACGTCGCCAAGTCGGTGGACCCCGACCTGCCCGAAGGGGTCTACGCGCAGTTCCCCGGTCCGCAGTACGAGACCCCGGCGGAAGTGCGCATGGCCGGGATCCTGGGCGCCGACCTCGTCGGCATGTCCACCGTGCTGGAAGCCATCGCGGCCCGGGCTGCGGGACTGGAGCTCCTGGGTCTGTCGCTGGTGACGAACGCGGCCGCCGGCATGACCGGCGAAGCCCTGCACCACGCGGAGGTGCTGCAAGCCGGCAAGGACGCGGCAACCCGTTTGACGAACCTGCTGAGTACGATCCTGGAGCGCGTGTGAACGACGTAGTTTCCCAGGCCCACGCCTGGCTTGCCGAGGACCCCGACCCCCAGACGCGCGCCACGCTGCAGAAGTGGCTGGACGACGGCGACGCGCAGCGACTGGCGACGGCGTTCGCCGGTCCCCTGAGTTTCGGCACGGCCGGGCTGCGGGGCCCGCTGGGCCCCGGGCCGGCGGCGATGAACCACATCGTCGTGGCCAAGGCTGCCGCCGGGCTGTGCCAGTACGTCACGGACACCGGTGGTTCCAAGATCGTCGTCGGCTACGACGCCCGCCACAACTCCAAAGCCTTCGCCGAACTCACCGCGGCGATCGCGGCCGGGGCCGGGCTGACCGCAGAGGTCCTCCCCCGCAACCTGCCCACCCCGGTGCTCGCCTACGCGATACGTGCGCGCGGCGCCGACGCCGGCGTGGTGGTCACCGCCAGCCACAATCCGCCGGAGGACAACGGCTACAAGGTCTACCTCGGTGATGGGATGCAGATCGTGTCGCCGGCGGACGCGGAGATCTCCGCGCGGATCGCAGCGCAGCCGGACTTCGGGCAGATCCCGCAATCGGCGGACTGGGCCACCCTTGACGAGGCCATCGTGGAGGCCTACCTGGACCGAGTCGTCTCCCTGGCCGATCCGGCCACGACCGCAGGTGCCCACCTGCGCGTGGTCTACACAGCCATGCACGGAGTCGGCGGGCAACTGTTCCAGACCGTGTGCGAGCGACTGGGTTTCGTGGATCTGTTCAGCGTGGCCGAGCAGTTCGAGCCGGACCCGGCGTTCCCGACGGTGGCCTTCCCCAACCCCGAGGAACCCGGTGCCATGGATCTGGCCCTGGCCGCCGCGGCCCGCGAGAACGCCGACGTGATCATCGCCAACGACCCCGATGCGGACCGTTGCGCCGTCGGCATCCCCACGGCTGAGGGCTTCCGGATGCTGCGCGGCGACGAGGTCGGGGTCCTGCTCGGTTGGTGGACCGCCACCCGGGGTCCTGCACAGGGGAGCCTGGTGACCACCATCGTGTCCAGTTCCATGCTCGGTGCCATCGCCGCGTCCGCCGGGCTGGGCTTCCGCCAAACGCTGACCGGATTCAAGTGGATCACTCGCCCCGACGACATCGTCTTCGGCTACGAGGAGGCGCTGGGCTACTGCGTGGATCCGGCCGCTGTGCGAGACAAGGACGGCGTGAGCGCCTCGGTGCGGATGCTGGAACTCGCCGCGCACCTGCAGCGACAGGGCAGCACCGTCGGCGCCCAGTTGGATGCCCTCGCCGCCGAGCACGGTGTCTACTTGACCGACCAGATCAGCATCCGGGTCCAGGAACTCGCAGACCGCGACCGTGCGCTGGCCGCCCTGCAGGACCGCCCGGGCGAGGCCATCGCGGACCTGGCCGGGGTCACCGACCTCACCGACACCGCGGCCACCGGACTGCCCCCCACCGAAGGGCTGCGGCTCACCCTCGGCGGCGGCGGCCGGGTGATCGCCCGCCCCAGCGGCACCGAACCGAAGTTGAAGGTGTACCTCGAAGTCGTGGAGAAGTCCGGGGACCTCGCCGCGGACCGGGACCGTGCAGCACAGCGGATGGCTGTCCTGCGCGCCGGACTCGAGGCTTTCCTCGCCGCCGTATGACCCAGCCGACCCACCGACCGGAGGACACCATGATCACCCCCGCCCGCCTAGCAGGCATGGTCGACCACACACTGCTCAAGCCGGAGGCGACGACCGCCGACGTGCAGGCGTTGTGCCAGGAGGCCGACGAACTCGGCGTGTTCAGCGTCTGCATCTCACCGTCGTTCCTGCCGGTACCTGCCGACTGGCTGCACGGCCCCAAGGTGGCCACGGTGTGCGGCTTCCCCAGCGGCAAGCACAAGGACGGCATCAAGGCCACGGAGGCGGCCCGCTCGGTCACTGACGGCGCCGACGAGGTCGACATGGTCATCGACATCGGCTACGCGATCGCCGGCGACTGGGCCGCGGTGCACGCCGATGTGAAAGCTGTCCGGGACGCGATCCCGGCCACCTTGCTCAAGGTCATCATCGAGTCCGCGGCGCTGACCGATCAGCAGATCATCGAGGTCTGCCGAATCTGCGCGGACACGGGCGCCGACTTCGTCAAGACCTCCACCGGCTTCCATCCCGCCGGTGGCGCCACCGCGCACGCGGTCGACATCATGCGCAGGACCGTCGGTGACGGGCTCGGGGTCAAGGCCAGCGGCGGCATCCGGTCCTGGGACGCGGCCGTGGCCATGGTCGAGGCCGGCGCCAGTCGGTTGGGCCTATCGGGCACCGCTGCGGTCCTCGCCGGCGGCGAGGCCAGCGGCGACTACTGACGAACCGGTGGGACCGCAGGTCCGGCGGTGGTTTGTAGACTGGTCCTTTGTCCGCACGAACAGGAGTTGAAGGATGCCATCGGGCACAGTGAAGTGGTTCGACACCGAGAAGGGTTTCGGTTTCCTCGCCGCCGAGGACGGTGACGAGGTGTTCGTCCACGCCAGCGCACTGGAGCCAGGTGTCACGCTGCGACCCGGCTCCCGCGTGGAGTTCGGCGTGATCGACGGCCGCAAGGGCAAGCAGGCCCTGTCGGTGACCGTCCTTGACGCCGTGAGCGTGACGAAGGCCCGCCGGCGGCCGGCCGAAGAGATGAGCCCCGTCGTGGAGGACCTCATCAAACTCCTGGACTCCGTGGGCGGCCAGCTGCGAGCCGGACGCTACCCGGACGACGCCAAGGCCGCCAAGACCGCGTTGTTGCTGCGGGCCGTGGCCGACCAGCTCGACGTCTAGCGTCAGCTCCGGACGTTCATCCGCAGCGCCCAGACACCCTTCTGCTCCCCTTCGGAGATCACGGCCAACGGATACCCCTCGGGGCTGGCGGGCACCCTCGGGAACGTGAACCGGAAGTAGGTCTCCGTGATGCTCTCCTGAGTGAGGCGCTGACCGGCGATCGTGGGGTACCAGCCCTGGTCGGCGATCGCCGGGTCGACACTGATGCCGACGACGTTCTCCGGTACCACGGACAACGACGCCGTTTGCCCGCTCGCGGCACGCTGGGCGGCATCGGTGATGCACTGCTGGGCGTCGATCTGGCCGTCCCAGCTGAAGCAGGTGGGGCTGAGCCGCTCGGAGTTCGTGCCGGTGAAGACCGTCACCCCCGGCGGCGGCTTCTCACAGGAGGCCAACGCCGTCACGCCGGCCACCGCCAGCACGATCCCTGCCACCTTCTTCATGCGTCCTCCTGCCCGTTCGGCTCCTGCATCGTCGCACGACCGTCGCCCTCGAGGTCCTGTGGGGAGTCCACGGCCTCAGGGATGGCCGGCGGGTCGGTCGGCGGCTGCGTCTCGTCCGGCTGCGTCTGGTCAGAAGGCGCTTCGTCGTCGGCGGGCCCGGCGTCCTCCGGTTCGTCGGGCATCGCCCCCATGTCGTCGTAGCCGGCTTCGTCGATCACGATCTCTGCCACCGCCACCGGGGGAATCTGGATCGTCTCACTGTGCGCCCCGCATCCGGACGTCATCGCGACGACCCGGCCGTCGACCGGCGAATAGCCGTTGGCGCACACCCCGAAAGCCTGTCCCATCGGCCCGCCGATCAGCACCAGGAAGCCGCAGGACGCGCATTCGAGTTCACTGTTGCGGGCGCTCGGCGAACGAGGACCAACTTCGCGGTACCACCTTTGGGCGGCTTCTCTGCGCCCCTCCGGGCTGAGTACGCGCACCCGCCCCAGTCCGAGTTCCCACTGCAGGGGCCGCATCTGGTCGTCGTCATCGTCGGGCGTCGTTGGTGCCCATGCCGGGCAACAGCCGGGGATCGTCGGACTCGGTGACCAGCACGTCCCCCGTACCGAGGTCGCCGGGCTGGATGCGCTGCTTCCAGGGCAGCCACACCGGGGCCAGCAGTGCGTCACCGTCGGGCAGCAGAGCCGTCTCATCGACGGTGATGGTGTCGCTGTCCGGCGCGCGGGTCACTGTGACCGCCCAGCGCCAACCGGTGTAGCCGGGGACCATGCCTGCGAAGTAGTGCGTGACGACCAGTGGGCCCTCGGCCAGCACCCCGAGGTGCTCCCCGATCACGGCCTCGTCCGCCTCCTCCAGCAGCGCTGCCCGTGCCGCCTCCACGGCTGCGGCGCAGACGTCGTCGAGATCCCAGTCACGAGCGCCCCCCGGCACAGCGCGCGGGGAGTCATCGCTGTGCTCGTCACCGATGACGACCGTCAGAACGCCGTCATCGGTCTGGTCGTCATCCATGCGTTTCCCGTACCTGTCGGTATGCCTCACGGCGCCGGACGGTGTACCAGCGGCCGGCCAGGCCCAATCCTGCCCCCACCAGGCAGACCGTCAGCCACCAGTTCGTGCCGTGTGCCTGCAACTCATCGCGGAAGAACAGGTAAAGCACCCCGAACGCGACCAGCCACGCGAACGTGCCAAAGGTGACGGCTTGGACGCCGTCCTCGTCAAGGGGTTGTACCTCCACAGGTCCGACTGTATTACCTCCCTGCCCGCGCGGGGGGTCGCGGCATCAGCGAAGGGCCGCGAGGACGATCAGCAGGACCACCAGACCGAGCAGCACGGCCAGAGTCACCGTCCGGCGGGTGCGGGGATCCACGGTCAGGGCGCTCCGTTGGTCTCGAAGTCACCCTCCCCGGACACCGCCGACGGCGGCACCTCCGTGGGTTCGATCTCCTCCTCGATCGGCGGCGGGGAGGTGGTCTTGGTGGGCTTGCCCTTGGGCGTGGCACTCACCGACACGCTCGGACTGGCCGACGTGGCGGTGGGAGTGGGCGAAGGTGCCGGCGTGGTGGGTGCCTGCGTCGTGGGCGCCGCCGTGGTGAAGGTCGGGGAGGCGGTCGGGGAGGCGGTCACCGATCGCGTGGCCGTCGGGCTGGGCGTCGGTTCCGGCTCGTCGGGCGTGCTCCGCGAGGCCCACAGTGCGCCGCCACCGAGTCCGAGCGCGATGGCGATCAGGACCGCCAGCACGATCGGCCACCGCGAGGATTTCGGCTCCTCGGGCGGCATTTCCGGGTCTTGCGCCGGCGGCATGGCCATGGTGGGGTAGTCGCTCACCCCTTCAGGCTAAGCCGAGGGGTGGCTCACCCGGGGGAGCACCCGTTGGCGCGCCGCTGTTCAGAGCCGGCCCACGACCCAGTCGATGCTGGCAGTCAGCGCCTCGACGTCAGCCGGCTCGACGGCCGGGAACATCGCCACCCGCAGTTGGTTCCGGCCGAGCTTCCGGTACGGCTCCACGTCCACAATGCCGTTGGCCCGCAGGACCTTGGCCACCTCAGCGGCGTCCACCCCGTCGGCGAAATCGATCGTCCCGACGACCGGCGAGCGCAGGGCCGGGTCGCTCACATAGGGCGTGGTGTACTCGGTCTGCTCAGCCCAGTCGTACAGGATCCCGGAACTCTCGGCGGTCCGGGCCGTCGTCCAGACCAGGCCGCCGTTGCCGTTGAACCAGTCGACCTGTTCGGCCATGAGGGCGATCGTGGCCAGCGCCGGGGTGTTGTACGTCTGCTCCTGCACGGAGTTGTCGATGGCGATGTTGAGGTCCAGGAAGGCGGGCATCCAGCGGTCGGTGGCCTTGATCGTCGCCGCTCGCTCCAGCGCCCTCGGGGACATTAGCGCGAACCACAGACCGCCGTCGGAGGCGAAGCACTTCTGCGGGGCGAAGTAGTAGACGTCGAAGTCGTCGGCAGCCACCGGCAACCCGCCGGCGGCCGATGTTGCGTCGAACATGATCAGGGCGTCGCCGGCACCCGCCGGGCGGACCGCCGCGATAGCCACACCGGTCGACGTCTCGTTGTGCGGACTCGCGTACACATCGAGCCCGGCCGCCGGTTCGAACGGCCCTGCTGTGCCCGGCTCGAAGGTCCGCACGTCCTGCTCCCCCAGATGCGGGGCGGTCTGCGCGGCCTTGGCGAACTTCGACCCGAACTCACCGAACGACAGGAACTGCCCGCGGTCCTCGATGAGTCCGAAGGTGGCGATGTCCCAGAACGCGGTGGATCCGCCGTTGCCCATCACGACCTCGTAGCCGTCGGGCAGCGAGAACAGGTCCCGCAATCCCTGCCGCAGTCGCTTGACCTGGTTCTTGACGCCCGGCTTGCGGTGCGACGTGCCCAGGTAGGTGGGGGCCATCGCGTACAGCGCGTCCAGCTGCTCCGGGCGCACCTTGGACGGGCCGCTGCCGAAACGGCCGTCGGCGGGCTTGAGGTCGGCGGGAATCTGAAGGTCGGTCACGGTTCCAGGCTAGTGTCGTACGTCACGTGGGCGGTGACGGGCCTGGGCGAGGAGTGGGCGTCACTCCACGCGGAAGCCGACCTCCGGGTGGTATCCGCTGGGGGCCACCATGACCGGATCCCACCCGGGCACGTCTTCCGGGCGCCGCGGCGCGGGACCGATGTAGCGGGCGGAAGGCCGGATCAGGCGGCCGGTGCGCTTCTGCTCGAGGATGTGCGCGCTCCACCCGGCGAGCCGGGCGCAGGTGAACATGGACGTGAACATGTGCGCCGGGACCTCGGCGAAGTCGAGCACGATCGCCGCCCAGAACTCCACGTTGGTCTCCAGCACCCGGTCCGGCCGGCGCTCGCGCAACTCGGTCAGTGCGGCCTGCTCGAGCGCTTCGGCAACCTCGTACCGCGGGGCGTCGAGCTCACGGGCAGTGCGCCGCAGGACGCGTGCGCGCGGGTCCTCTGCGCGGTAGACGCGGTGCCCGAACCCCATGAGCCGCTCGCCGCGGTCCAGCACACCTTTGACGTACGAACGTGCGTCCCCGCTGCGCTCGATCTCCTCGATCATCCCGAGCACGCGACTCGGCGCACCTCCGTGCAGGGGCCCGCTCATGGCACCCATCGCGCCCGAGATGGCGGCGGCCACGTCCGCGCCCGTGGAGGCGATCACGCGCGAGGTGAACGTGGAGGCGTTCATGCCGTGCTCCGCGGCAGACACGAAGTACGCGTCCACGGCCTGCACGTGCGCCGGATCCGGCTCACCGCGCCACCGGACCATGAATCGCTCGACGATCGTGCGGGCCTTGTCGATCTGCGCCTGCGGCACCATCGGCTGCCCCAGACCACGCGCCGACTGGGCCACGAAACTCATCGCCATGACCGAGACGTGCGAGAGGTTCTCGCGGGCCGTGTCGTCGTCGATGTCCAGCAGCGGTCGAAGTCCCCAGGCCGGGGCCAGCATCGCGATCGCGGACTGCACGTCCACCCGTACGTCACCGGAGTGCACCGGGATGGGGAAGGGCTCTGCGGGGGGGAGGCCGGGATTGAACTCGTTGTCCACCAGCAGGCCCCAGACGTTGCCAAAGGAGACGCGTCCCACCAGGTCCTCGATGTCCACGCCGCGGTACCGCAGTGAACTGCCCTCTTTGTCAGGCTCCGCGATCTCCGTTTCGAACGCGACGACTCCTTCGAGACCCGGTACGAATTCGCTCATCTGCTACTCCAGCGCTTGAATGGACCGCTTCGATCAATAACCTAGTGGCCGAAGCGCATTCGCGCTGCGACGAGGCGGATATGAACGAGATACGCAGGATCGACTACCGGTCGGGGCCGTTGGTGGAAGCCGAACTGGCCCAGACCCCGCTGGATCAGTTCACGCGCTGGCTGCACGAGGCCGATGCTGCCGGCATCGAGGAACCCAATGCCATGACCGTGGCCACCGTCGATGCCGGCGGCCAGCCGCACGTGCGCACGATCCTCTGCAAGGAGGTCACGCCGGAGGGCTTCGTGTTCTTCACCAACTACGCCTCGGCCAAGGGCCAGCAGATCGATGAGAACCCGCAGGTGGGCCTGTGTTACCACTGGCAGCCGCTGCACCGACAGGTGCGGGTGACGGGGGTCGCGGTGAGATTGCCCGCAGCGCAGTCCGACGACTACTTCGGCTCCCGGCCGCGCGACGCCCAACTCGGCGCCTGGTCCTCCCCCCAGTCGCAGGTCATCCCCGACCGGCAGTACCTGCGCGACAAGTGGGACGAGGCGACGCATCGCTTCCCCGCGGAAGTCCCGCGCCCTGACACCTGGGGCGGCTACCTGGTGCGCCCCACGTCCATCGAGTTCTGGCAGGGGCAGCCTTCACGCCTGCACGATCGCCTCCTGCTCACCGCACGCGGCGAGGGCCGCCTCGATGAGGTGTTGGACTGGTGGGTGCAGCGCCTGGCGCCGTAGGGCTCGCTAGGCGCGTTCCACGTATGCCTGCAGTGCTGCAGCGACGACGTCGTCGAGATCGTCGCCGCGCACCTTGGCTAGTTGCCGGGCTGACTTGGCCACCTGTTTGGGCACCTTGACCTCGAGGGTGGTCCGCTTGTTCTTCTTGCGGGTGCGCGTCACCAGGGTGTCCGAGGTGCGACCACCGATCCCGACGACCGGGCGCAACTGAGCCGGCCGCGGCGCGGGGACGCTCGGCGGTACAGGGGCCACGGGGTGCACGTCGGCGTCGGGAGCCTTGCGCAGCGCGGGTCGTGGCGGCGGGTTGATCATCGTCCCTCCCGGGCGAGTTCGTCGGCGATGTCGCGGCTGCTCATGTCGGCGACCCGGCCGAGCAGTTCGTCGAAGGTGCGGGCGGCTGATCGCGCGCCCACGGACTTCCAGGCATGGATGGGCACACCGGCACCCTGCGCCTGCTGGATAGCGGTCCGCTCCGGGATGGGTTCGGTCACCGTGGCCCCGAACGTCTCGCGCAGCTCCTCGAGCCGGAACCGGTGTTCCGAGAGCACCGCGCGGGTGCGGTTGGGGACGATGGCCACCACCGACAAGCGGGGGTTCCCCTCCTGCCCCGCGACCTGCACGGCTTCGACAGCCTGCTGGGCGCCTTGCACCGCGAAGTAGGAGGGCTCCGTGACCACCACGGCCTGGGTGGCCGCGAACAGCGCGTTGCGGGTCAGTTCTCCCAGGGACGGAGGGCAGTCCACGAGCACAAGGTCGTAGCGCGAGATGACGCCGCGCAATGCCCTCTGCAGACGGCGGACCGGATCAGCCCCCGATGGCACTGCGCGGTGCTCCAACGCCCGCTCGGCGGCGATGACGTCCACCCCCTCCCCCCAACCGGTGCTGGTGATGGCATCCACGGCCACCCCGGAGCGGCCGTCGTAGAGCACGTCGGAGGTCGAGTAAGAGGCGGGTTCCGGCAGGTTCAGCCCCGCGGTGGCGTTGGCCTGCGGGTCGAGGTCGACGATGAGCACCCGGCGACCCTCATGTTTGGCAGCACTGGCCAGGCCCAGCGTGACTGTCGTCTTGCCGACGCCGCCCTTGAGGCTGAGCACAGCGACGACGGGGGCATCCATCCGCACATCATGGCACTGATCAGGCAGTTTCCCCAGTATTCACGCAGGAAACCCCCGGTATGCGCAGCGTCGCCGGCCCGGCGGCCGGAACGCCCTGCCCGACCGCCCCGGGTCGCAGCGGGTCAGGAGCGGCTGGGCAGCGCCTGGAAGCGTGTCAGCGCCTCATCGCGCGCACGGGCGTGGTCGACGACCGGCGCCGGGTAGTCGACTGCGAGCACCCCCGGCTCGTGCGGGTCCGCGACATCGGCGAGTTCAGACACGTAGCGGCGGATGTACACGCCGTCAGGGTCGAAACGCCTGCCCTGCGTGGTGGGGTTGAAGATGCGGAAGTACGGCGCGGCGTCGGTGCCGCAGCCGGCCACCCACTGCCAGCCGAGTTGGTTGTTGGCCACGTCCGCATCGACGAGGTGCGCCATGAACCACGCCGCACCCTTCTGCCAGGGCTGATGCAGGTCCTTGATGAGGAAGCTGGCGGTCACCATGCGAAGGCGGTTGTGCATCCACCCCTCGGCCAGCAGTTGCCGCATGCCCGCGTCGACGAACGGGTAGCCGGTGCGGCCCTGCGTCCACGCCGTGAACAGATCGTCGTCACGGTCGTAGGCCATGTCGGAGTCGAAGCGGGCGTCGAGGCTGGACCAGACCGCGTGCGGTTGGTGCCACAACACGTCGGCGTAGAACTCCCGCCATGCCAGTTGCCGGGCGAACGGGTCGGTCGCCACGGCAGGGATCTCGGCCAGCATCGTGCGGGGGTGGATCTGCCCGAAGTGCAGCGCCGCGGACAGCCGACTGGTCGCCTGCAACGCAGGCTGGTCGCGGCGTGCTTTGTAGGGGGGCAGACCCGCCTCCCGGAACTCCCGCCACCGCCGCAGCGCCCGGGTGTCCGGTGACGGGGACGACGGTGCGGCCCAGCCGCGCGCAATCCACGCTTTGTAGAACGGCGTGAACACCCGGTAAGGGTTGCCGGACCCGTTGCGCAGTTCCCCCGGAGGTACAGCGTATGGAGTGTCCACGCGGCGCAGCGTGATGCCGTAGCCGGCCAGCGCGGAGGCAACCGCATCATCGCGGCGGCGGGCGAACGGGGTGGTGTCGTCGGTACAGAAGACCTGCGTCGCGCCGACCTCACCCGCAACTTGCTGAAGGACCGTTGCCGGGTCACCACGGAGCACCAGCAACCGGCGGTGCTCACCCAGTTCCGCCAAGGCCTCATCCAGGTAGTGCCGACGCACCTCACCGGTCCCGGCCAGTCGCGGATCGTGTATGAACACCCCGACGGCATCCGGCCCAGCGGCCTCCAGAGCAGGGTTGTCGCCTGCCCGCAGATCTCGCCGGAACCAGTGGATCGCGGGCATCAGACGGGTTCGACGACGATGTGCTCGGCCACTCCCAGCGTCACCTCGGCGTACTCGCCGCCGCTGCCGATGAGCAGGCCACCCGGCGACCGGCTCACCTTCACCGTGGCACCGGGAGTCGCGCCGGCGCGGCGCAGTGCCGACATGACCTCGTGCTCGGTCTGCAGGGGCTCGTCGATCCGCCGCACGAGCACTCGCACCGGCGCATCGTCGAGACCGGCTGCGACCTCGCTGAGTGACGGCGCCGGGCGGCGGTCGGTCTCCCTGTCGGCCCCGAGTTCGGACAGCCCCGGGATGGGATTCCCGTACGGAGAGGTCGTCGGGTGGTCCAGGAGTTCCCAGATCCGCTTCTCCACGGCCTCACTCATCACGTGCTCCCAGCGGCAGGCCTCCGGATGCACGTCCTCCCAAGGCAGGCCGATGACGTTGACGAGCAGGCATTCGGCGAGGCGGTGTTTGCGCATGACGGACACGGCGTATGCGCGACCGGATGGCGTCAGCTCGAGATGGCGGTCCCCGGACACCACGACCAGCCCGTCGCGTTCCATGCGGGCCACTGTCTGGGACACCGTGGGCCCGGATTGCCCGAGCCGCTCCGCGATGCGCGCACGCAAGGCGACGGTCCCCTCCTCCTCGAGTTCGAAGACGGTGCGCAGATACATCTCTGTGGTATCGATCAACTCGCCGCTCACCAGAACATTGTGTCGCAGTGGTCGACCGGTGCAACCCCCGCGCCGACCACGCTGCGTCACCACCCCGGTCGCCGCGCACTCGGGTGACATACATCACTCACCGTTTCGCATTCCTACCTACATGTGGGGCAGTCTCAGCAGATCGGCACAAGATGTTGGCCTCTTGTCCGAATCATGGCCCTGATCAGGGACAAGGCCGCCCGTCGTGCCGAAGGATTGGGTGGCGACCCCCGGAGGCGATCGGCTAGCGTGACATAACCGTTACGTGAAACATCGGGCGTGTCGCTTGACTTTCACCGAAAGACAACCGAGTTCACATGCGGAGACTAGGGAGGCGGGCATGAGACGCACCGTGATCAGTGGCGTGGCGGTCTGCACGCTCCTGGCGCCGGCGGCCCCGGCGTTCGCGGACCCGGCGCCCATCCTCACCTCCGGCATGGAACACCCAGCGGTGGCCCGCGTGCAGAAACTGCTGGGCATCTCCCCCCAGACCGGATACTTCGGGCCCATCACCCTGCAGGCCGTGACAACCTACCAGCGGGCGCACGGCATCCCCACGACCGGTGTCGTCGGCCCGCTGACCTGGGCCTCTCTCACCAAGGACAAGAAGGCACAGCGCACCAAGGCCAAGAAGGCCAAGCAGCAGCGCAAGGCGGCCAAGCGCGCCGCGTCCAAGAAGAAGTCGAAGAAGGCGGCCTCGCGCACCAACGCCATGACCGCATCGACCTTGCAGATCGGCGACCGTGGCGCCGCCGTGCTGTTCCTGCAGAAGGAACTCGGGGTCCAGCCGCAGACCGGCTACTTCGGGCCCATCACCGCGTCGTTCGTGAAGGCATTGCAGACCGCCGCCAAACTGCCGGTCACCGGGATCGTCGATCCCAGGACATGGCGCAAGGTCGGCAAGGTGACTTTCACGCCGCCTGCCCCGGCCCCCGCCCCACCCACCGACTCCACGGCCGCTCTGCCAGCACCGTCCAACGCCACCGCCGCCCAGGTGTTGAAGGTGGCCGCGTCCCAGGCCGGCGTGCCGTACGTGGCCACCGGCTACTCCCCGAGCAGGGCTTCAACTGCAGCAGTTACACGCAGTGGGTCTACAAGCAGGTCGGCATCGACCTCGGCGGGGCTTACACGGTCTGGCAGTACGACAAGAGCCGCCACATCAGCGCCGCGGAGGCAAAGCCCGGCGACTTGGTGTTCTTCTACAACTACGCCAACAACTTCATCGGTCACGTGGGCATCTACGCGGGCAACGGCATGATGTGGCACGCGCCGCGCACGGGCCGGGTGGTCTCCTTGGAACGCGTGTACTCGGACAAGGTCTACTACGGGCGGGTGCTCAACCAGTAGGTCGGTAGAGTCCGCCCCATGGCTCCCTCCTCCCCCGCCGCACTGTCCGTATTCGCCCCCGGTTGCCTCACTGGCCGCAGCGCCATCGTGACCGGCGGCGGCTCCGGGATCGGCCGGGCGAGTGCCCAACTGCTGGCGGACCTGGGGGCCCGCGTTACTGTGGTCGGCCGCAAACTCGAGGCACTGCAGGAGACGTCCGCCCACAACCCCGAACTCATCAGCACAGCCACCGCGGACCTGCGCGAACCCGAGCAGGTCGACGAGATGCTGACCTCCGTGGCGGCGTGCGACTTCCTGCTCAACAACGCCGGCGGGCAATTCGTCGCGCAGGCCCAGGACATCACCTACAAGGGGTTCCGCGCAGTCACCCGCCTGAACCTCGACGCCCCCTGGTACCTCACCACCCAGGTCGCCAACCGCTACTTCATCCCCGCCAGTTACGGCAAGATCGTGTCGATCACGATGACCCCCCACCGCGGGATGCCGCTGATGGCCCACTCCTCGGCGGCGCGGGCAGGTGTGGAGTCGCTCACCCGCAACTGGGCCATGGAGTGGGGACGGTTCGGCATCCGGGCCGTGGCAGTTGCTCCGGGGATCGTCCACACGGCTGCCTGGGAGCGCTACGGAATGTCGCCGGAAGCCATCGGCTCTGGTCTGCCGGCCGGGCGCCTGCAAACCGCCGACGAGGTCGCCGCCATGGTCGCCTTCCTCTTCTCGCCCGCCGGCGACTACATCACCGGGACCACCTTCACCTGTGACGGCGGGTTCGACATCGCCGGTCCGACGCTGGGTGGGTGACGGCCTGGCCCCCCGCACACTCGACGGCCCCAGCCCAAGGCGGGAGCGAAACGGACAGCCGGGAGCGAAACTGCGCGGTTGGAACGCTCCCGCCCTGCGGCACCTCCAACGCCCTCGTAACCCGCGGCCACCGGGCCGTCCCCACACCGTGCATCCCCTGCGGCCCGGCGCGTAGCCTCAGGTCCCACGACGGGAGGTGACGATGCACAAGGATCCAGTCGAGGTGTCCCCTTTCCACCGCCGGGACCTCACCCTGGCGGGCTTCCTGCTGCATCGGCGATGGCCGGACACCACGCTGGAGTGGTCCCACGTGCTGGCCCTGGCCGTCCGGGTGGCGGCCGTGCCCGGCGTGCTCGCCACTACCACGGTGTTCCGGGCCAGCGAGAATGCCCCGGATGTGGGGCACGCGCCGGCGGTGGGTGTCATGGCCAGCGCCGGCCCCGTCCTGGGTGACGACGCCCCCGGACCGGGATCCTTGGCCCGACCTCGGCCGCCTGCCCTGTTCGTGCTGCATCCCCCGGCGGAGACCCGCCCGTCGCTGCCCGAGGCCGACGGGGCCGCATCGGGCGCACTGTGGCTGCCGGGAATCCCCGAGTTGGGCCTTGAGCACCGGGCGGTCTGGGTGGAGGCCGAAGCCGACGGCACCGTCACCCGACTGGTCAGCGCCATGGATGTCGACCCCTGGCAGGACGCCGACCTCGCCGTGCTGGCCACCCTGGTCGCTGCATGAACATCCTCACCATCACGCAGGGGACGACCACCGCCCGGGTGGCACCCGACCTGGGGTTCAACTGTTTCTCCCTGGTGGTGGACGGCTTCGACGTTCTGCACCAGGCACCCGACCTGTTCCCCGCCGGCAGCCCCACCCGCAGCGGGACACCGATCCTGTTCCCCTGGCCCAATCGCATAGCGGACGCGACGTTCTCCTGGGCAGGCCGTGACTACGCGCTGCCCCGCAACGAGGCAGCCACCGGCGCCAGCCTGCACGGCTTCGCATGCCACCACCGGTGGCAGGTGCTGACCGCCGCAGCCGACCGCGTCACTGGCGAGTTCCTGCTGTCCAGAGACGCCCCCGGTGCCAATTGGCCCGCGGACGGCCGGTTGCGCGTCACTTACGCGGTGGAGCCAGGGGCACTGATCGTGAGCAGCGAGGTGCACGCCCCGGACGACGACCTTCCGTTCGGCCTCGGCTTCCACCCGTACCTGCGCGTCCCGGGTCCCTTCGAGCAGTGGAAGCTGCAGTGCGACGCCGCCCTGACGTGGCCGCTGCAGGACATGATCCCGACCGGTGAGGTCGTGGCCGTGCCGCCCCGCCTCGACTTCCGCACCGCTCGCGGAATCGGGGCCGATCACCTCGACGACGTTCTGACCGGCCTGTCACCGGCCGATGGGATATCCCGGCGTGCATGGCTGTCGTCCGCAGCCCGATCGGTGACCATCTCCAGCGATCCGGCCTTCCGCGACTACGTGCTGTACACCACCCCGGCGCGCGACGCGGTGGCCGTCGAGCCCTACACCTGCCCCACGGACGCGGTGCACCTGGATCAGCGCGGAATCGATGCCGGATGGCACGTGCTGCCGGCCGGGCGGACGCGGGTCTTCACCTGGCGCCTCGACGTGACCTGACCGCACCAGCCTGCGGACTGCCCAACTGCGGCGGATTGCTACCGTTCCAGTAGTTGATCTGAGGAGACCCATGGGACACCTTGCACGGTGGGCAGTGCGCAAACCCGTTGTCGCCATCATCGCCTGGTTCGCAGTGTTCCTGGTCATCGGAGTGCTGGGGTCTCGCTTCGGCGGGGACCTGAAGGATTCCTTCGAGCTGCCCGGCACCGAATCGCAGGTGGCGCAGAACCTGCTGGCGGAGACCAGCGGTGCTAGCGCCGCCTCCGGTGCCACCGCGACACTGATCTGGGGCGTGGACTCCGGAACTGTCGAGGCGGCCGGCGTCAAGCAGACCGTCACCCCGCTGATGGAGAAGTTCGCCGACCTCCCCGGGGTAGCCTGCGTGACGTCCCCGTACGGCGACACCTACGGGGACGCGTGCCCCGAGCGGCAGCAGCAGGCCAGCGCCTTCCCGCTGCCACCCGAGATCCAAGCCAAGATCGACAAGGCCACTGCTGCGGCCATCGAAGCCACCTCGCCGATCAGCGACAACCGTCAGGTCGCCTACGCCACGATCGCCTTCGACAGCGCCTCGGACATCCCAACACAGACCGCCTCCACGATCGTGGACGACGTCGAGGCGGCCAATGGCACCGACGGGGTGACCATCGGGGCCAGCGGACAGGTCCTCGCCTTCGCCGGCCAGGAACCCCCCAGCGGTGAGGCGATCGGCATCTTGGTCGCGATCGTCATCCTGCTGGTCGCCTTCGGGTCGCTCGTGGCTGCCGGCCTGCCGATCGTCAGCGCCATCTTCGGGCTGGGTGCGGGCCTGAGTCTGGTGACTTTCACGGCGAACTTCTTCAACGTTGCGACCTTCGCCCCCACCCTCGCGGCCATGATCGGGCTGGGCGTGGGTATCGACTATGCGCTGTTCATCCTCAACCGTTTCCGGCAGGCGGTCATGGCCGGGCACGACCCCAAGGACGCGGCGTACGAGTCCGTGAACACCGCCGGGCGCGCGGTGCAGTTCGCCGGTACGACCGTGATCATCGCCCTGCTGGGCTTGTTCGTGCTGGGCATCGGCTTCTTCAACGGCCTGGCCATCGCCGCCTCGCTGACTGTGGCCATGGTGATGCTCTCGGCAGTGTGGCTGCTGCCCGGGCTGCTCTCACTGCTGGGAGCGAAGTCACTGGGGATTCGCATGCCCTGGGCACGCAAGCACAAGGAATGGCACCCCGAGGGCGGCCGCTGGGCCCACTATGGCCACGTCCTTCAGCGCCGGCCCTGGCTGTACACGATCAGCGCCGCCGTGCTCGTCATGGTGCTGGCCATCCCCTACTTCAGCATCCGCCTCGGCTTCCCCGACGACGGCGGACAGCCGGTGGGCAGCCCCGCACGTACTGCGTACGACCTGCAGGCCGCCGGCTTCGGCCCGGGCAGCAACGGCCCGTTCTTCCTCGCCGTCCAGCTGCCGTACGCCCTGGATGAGGACTCACTGCGCTCATTGATCCGCGACCTGAACGACACCCCCGGGGTGGCCCGGACCATCCCCAACGAGGCCATGGTCCCGGTGTCGGTGACCTCCCACCAGACGATCGCCGCCATCCAGGTCATCCCGGAATCGGCGCCGCAGGATCCGGCCACCGACGAACTCCTGCAACGCCTGCGGACCGAGACCATCCCGCGGGCCGAAGAGGGCACAACCCTGCGCGCATACGTCGGCGGTTCGACGGCCGTGACCAATGACTTCACCTCGGTGCTGTCCAATGCGCTGCCGGTGTTCCTCGCTGTGGTCGTGGGCCTGGGATTCATCGCATTGACCATCCTGTTCCGGTCGGTGCTGGTCCCGCTGATCGGTGCGGTGACCAGCCTGCTGAGCCTGGGGCCGCCCTCGGTGTGACCACCGCGGTCTTCCAATGGGGCTGGGGGGCCGACCTGCTGGGCCTGACCTCGACCGGGCCGATCTTGCCCTTCCTGCCCATCATGGTGTTCGCGATCCTCTTCGGGTTGTCCATGGACTACCAGGTGTTCCTGGTCAGCCGCATGCACGAGGAGTGGGATCACACCAAAGACGACCAGTTGGCCGTGCGCCGCGGGTTGGCCGGGTCCGGCCGGGTGGTGGCCATCGCGGCCGCAATCATGGCCAGCGTCTTCCTCGCGTTCATCCCGACGCCCGAGGACACCATCAAACTCTTCGGCGTCGGTCTGGCCACCGCGATTCTGGTGGACGCCTTCATCATCCGCCTGGTCCTCGTGCCGTCCTTGATGAGCTGGATCGGGCCGCCCACCTGGTGGTTGCCGAAGTGGCTGGGCTTCCTGCCCGAGGTGCACATGGAGGCCGAGGGCGCGGACGACGAGATCGTTGACGACGACCCCGAGTTGGTCGGGGCGAAGTAGGCGCGTCCCGCGCGAGGTGGCGACGCTGTCGCGGAGGCTCGGGAGGGGCTACCCGGGAGAGAACCGGACACCCGGGAGAGATCCGGCACGGTTGCATCGCTCCCCGGTAACGGCTTCTCTCCCGCCCTCAACTGACCGCGCGGCGCGCTCGCACCCGGGAGAGAACCGGACACCCGGGAGAGAACCGGCACGGTTGTATCGCTCCCCGGTAAGAGACCCCCCCCGGTAACGGCTTCCCCGACCGGCGAAGCCCCGGCCACTGGTGGCCGGGGGCTTGGTCGACAGGGGGGTCAGCGGCGGTAGTCGCTGTCCCCCAGATACGTGTCGTCCAGCGGCACGCTGGCACCGGTCACGTCGTCGAAGTGCCCGTAGGAGAAGTCGTCGTACGCCCGGTACTGCGCGAAGACGGCATCCCTTGCCTCCTGGGTCGGCTGGACCTGGAGGTTGCGGTACTCCGACAGGCCCGTCCCGGCCGGGATGAGCTTGCCGAGGATCACGTTCTCCTTCAGGCCGACCAGCGGGTCGCTCTTGGCCTGGATGGCGGCCTCGGTGAGCACGCGGGTGGTCTCCTGGAAGGAGGCCGCGGACAGCCACGATTCGGTGGCCAGCGAGGCCTTGGTGATACCCATGAGCTCGGGACGACCGGAGGCCGGGGTCCCGCCCTCCATGACGACCGTCCGGTTCACCTCGCGGAACGAGGACATCTCCACGACGTCACCGGTCACGAACGGGGAGTTCCCCGGCTCGATGATGGTGACGCGCTTGAGCATCTGCCGGACGATGACCTCGATGTGCTTGTCGTGGATGGACACACCCTGCGGTCGGTAAACCGCCTGTACCTGGTCAACCAGGTGCTGCTGCACGGCCCGCGGGGTCAGGATCCGCAGGATCTGCTTCGGGTCCTGCACACCGGCGGTGAGCTTGGTGCCCGCCGCGATGTGGTCGCCGTCCTCGACCTCCAGCTTGACCTTCTTGGACACCGGGTGCTCGATCGGGTCCGCTCCGTCGTCGGGCGTCACCACGATCTTGCGGGTCTTCTCAGTCTCCTCGATGGTCACGGTTCCGGTCGCCTCGCTGATCGGAGCCAGACCCTTCGGGGTCCGAGCCTCGAACAACTCGGTCACACGCGGCAAACCGTGAGTGATGTCCTCACCGGCCACACCACCTGTGTGGAAGGTACGCATCGTCAACTGCGTTCCCGGCTCACCGATCGACTGCGCCGCCACGATGCCGACGGCCTCGCCGACGTCCACGAGTTTGCCCGTGGCCAGCGACCGGCCGTAGCAGAGCGCACACACGCCGACCTTGCTCTCGCAGGTCATGACGCTGCGCACGCGGATCCTCTCGACCCCCTGCTCGGCGAGCGCCGTGATCATCGGAGTGGCCAGGTCCAGGCCGGCCTCGGCGACGACCTTACCGTCCACCTCGACGTCCTGGGCCAGGGTGCGCGTGGCCACCGAGGTGTCCACGTACTCCCCGACGATGCCGTCCCGCGCCATCTCGACCTCGATGCTGCGCTCGGTGCCACAGTCGCGCTCACGGATGATCACGTCCTGCGACACATCCACCAGGCGCCGGGTGAGGTACCCGGAGTCTGCGGTGCGCAGCGCGGTGTCGGCCAGACCCTTGCGCGCACCGTGCGTGGAGATGAAGTACTCCAGCACGCTCAGACCCTCGCGGAAGTTGCTCTTGATCGGCCGGACGATCGTCTCACCCCTGGTGTCGGCCACCTGGCCGCGCATACCGGCGATCTGGCTGATCTGGTTCATGTTTCCACGCGCACCGGACTTCACCATCATCCACACCGGGTTGCGCTCGGGGAAGTTCTCAGCCATAGCGACCGCGACCTCGTCCTTGGTCTCCCGCCAGATGTTCTCCAGGTCGCGGCGCCGCTCGAGGTCGTCGAGCTGGCCACGGTGGAATTGCGTCTCCACCTTCTCGGCCTTCGCCTCGGCCGCAGCGAGCAGCGCAGCCTTGGATTCCGGCATGTGGAAGTCGGAGATGGACACGGTGACACCGGAGCGGGTGGCCCAGTGGAAACCCATCCCCTTCAGTTCGTCCAGGGTCTGGGCAACGACTGCCTTGCTGTAGCGCTCCGACAGATCGTTGACCAGGGCACTGAGCCGGCCCTTGTCCACCTGCTCGCTGACGAAGGGGTAGTCCTCCGGCAGCGCCTCGTTGAACAGCGCGCGGCCCAGCGTCGTCTCGACCGCCCGGCCCTCGTTGAGACCTTCGATGCGCAACTTGATCGGTGCCTGCAGGTGCAACTCACCGTGGTCGCGGGCCATGAGTGCCTCGGCGATGGACGCGAAGGCCCGGCCCTCGCCAGCGGCGCCCGCGAGCTCGGAGGTCAGGAAGTAGATGCCCAGCACCATGTCCTGCGTCGGCGTCGTGATCGGCTTGCCGTTGGCCGGCGACAGGATGTTGTTGCTCGACAGCATCAGGATCCGGGCCTCTGCCTGCGCCTCCGCGCTCAGCGGCAGGTGCACGGCCATCTGGTCGCCGTCGAAGTCCGCGTTGAACGCGGTGCAGACCAGCGGGTGGATCTGGATGGCCTTGCCCTCGATCAACTGCGGCTCGAAGGCCTGGATGCCCAGCCGGTGCAGCGTGGGGGCGCGGTTGAGCAGCACGGGGTGCTCGGTGATGACCTCTTCGAGGACGTCCCACACCTCGTGACGTTGCTGGCGCTCCACCATCCGCTTGGCGCTCTTGATGTTCTGCGCGTGGTTGAGGTCCACCAGCCGCTTCATGACGAACGGCTTGAACAGTTCCAGTGCCATCGGCTTGGGCAGACCGCACTGGTGCAACTGCAACTGCGGGCCGACCACGATGACCGAACGTCCCGAGTAGTCCACGCGCTTGCCGAGCAGGTTCTGGCGGAACCGGCCCTGCTTGCCCTTGAGCATGTCGCTCAATGACTTCAACGGGCGGTTCCCCGGACCGGTGACCGGGCGGCCACGGCGGCCGTTGTCGAACAGCGCGTCCACAGCCTCCTGCAGCATGCGCTTCTCGTTGTTCACGATGATCTCGGGAGCCCCGAGATCCAGTAGTCGCTTCAACCGGTTGTTGCGGTTGATGACCCGGCGGTAGAGGTCGTTGAGGTCGGAGGTCGCGAACCGGCCACCGTCGAGCTGCACCATCGGGCGCAGGTCCGGCGGGATGACCGGCACCGCGTCGAGCACCATGCCCAGCGGGGAGTTGCTGGTGTTCAGGAACGCGCTGACGACCTTCAGCCGCTTCACCGCGCGCACCTTCTTGGCGCTCTTTCCCGTGCGCACGATCTCACGCAACTTCTCAGCCTCAGCCTCGAGGTCGAACGTCCGCAGCCGCTCCTGGATCGCCTGTGCGCCCATGTAGCCGGAGAAGTAGTTGCCGAAGCGGTCGCGCATCTCGCGGTACAACTGCTCGTCACCCTCGAGGTCCTGGACCTTCAGCGTGCGGAAGCGGTCGAACACCGCGTCGAGGCGGTCGATCTCTTTGTCGTACCGCCGGCGGATCTGGGTCATCTCCCGCTCGGCGGCATCCCGGGTCTTCTTCTTGACGTCGGCCTTCGCCTCGGCCTCCTCGAGCTTCGCGAGATCCTCCTCCAGCTTCTGCTGGCGCTTGTTGATCTCGTCGTCGCGGCGGTTCTCGAGCTGCTTCTTCGACATGCCGATCTTGGTCTCCAGCGACGGCAGGTCGCGGTGACGCGCATCCTCGTCGACGCTCGTGACCATGTAGGCCGCGAAGTAGACGACCTTGTCGAGGTCCTTCGGAGCGATGTCCAGCAGCAGGCTCAGCCGGCTGGGCACACCCTTGAAGTACCAGATGTGTGCGACCGGGGCGGCGAGCTCGATGTGGCCCATCCGCTCACGGCGCACCTTGCTGCGGGTCACCTCGACGCCGCAGCGCTCACAGATGATGCCCTTGTACCGCACCCGCTTGTACTTCCCGCAGTAGCATTCCCAGTCGCGGGTGGGCCCGAAGATCTTCTCGCAGAACAGGCCGTCGCGCTCGGGCTTGAGCGTGCGGTAGTTGATGGTCTCGGGCTTCTTCACCTCGCCATGCGACCAGGCGCGGATGTCATCACCGGTGGCCAGGCCGATGCGCAGTTCGTCGAAGAAGTTCACGTCCAGCACGTGGTGGTCCTTTGCTGTCTCGTTTGGTGGACTAGTTGGCTTGTCTGGCAGTCACCTGCCGCTGGTCCTCAGACCTCTTCGACGCTGCTCGGCTCCCGCCGGGACAGGTCGATCCCCAGTTCCTCTGCCGCCCGGAAGTACTCGTCGTCGGTGTCCTTCATGTCGATGGCCGAGCCGTCCCCGGCCAGCACCTCCACGTTCAGGCACAACGACTGCATCTCCTTGACGAGGACCTTGAACGACTCCGGGATCCCCGGTTCCGGGATGTTCTCGCCCTTGACGATGGCCTCGTACACCTTCACGCGTCCGAGGACGTCGTCACTCTTGATCGTCAGCAACTCCTGCAGCGCGTAGGCGGCACCGTAGGCCTCGAGGGCCCACACCTCCATCTCGCCGAAGCGCTGGCCGCCGAACTGCGCCTTGCCGCCCAGCGGCTGCTGGGTGATCATCGAGTAGGGTCCGGTGGACCGGGCGTGGATCTTGTCATCCACGAGGTGCAGCAACTTGAGGATGTACACGTATCCGACCGAGATCGGGTCCGGGAACGGCTCGCCGCTACGGCCGTCGAACAGTCGCGCTTTGGCCTCGCCGTTCACAAGCCGCTGCTCGCCGTCGTCGACCCGGGTCGACTCCAGCAGGCCCCTGATCTCATCTTCGTGAACCCCGTCGAAGACCGGTGAGGCGACCCGCGTGTTCGGCGGGGCCGAGCGGGCGTCGGCGGGCAGGTTCGTGGCCCACTCGGAGTTGTCGACGACCTCCCAGCCCTGCTTGGCCACCCAGCCCAGGTGGGTCTCCATGACCTGGCCGACGTTCATCCGGCCCGGCACGCCGAGCGGGTTGAGCACGATGTCGACCGGAGTGCCGTCCTCCATGAACGGCATGTCCTCCACGGGCAGGATCTTGGCGATCACGCCCTTGTTTCCGTGGCGACCGGCGAGTTTGTCGCCCTGGGTGATCTTGCGCTTCTGCGCCACGTACACGCGGACCAGTTGGTTCACACCGCCGGGCAGTTCGTCATCCTCTTCACGGTCGAAGACCCGTACGTCGATGACCACGCCGCTCTCGCCGTGGGGCACCTTCATCGAGGTGTCGCGCACCTCGCGGGCCTTCTCACCGAAGATGGCCCGCAGGAGGCGCTCCTCGGGGGTGAGCTCGGTCTCGCCCTTGGGCGTGACCTTGCCGACCAGGATGTCGCCGGGGCCCACCTCGGCTCCGATGCGCACGATCCCGCGCTCGTCGAGGTCGGCCAGGACCTCCTCCGGCACGTTCGGGATGTCCCGCGTGATCTCCTCGGCGCCCAGTTTGGTGTCACGGGCGTCAACCTCGTGCTCCTCGATGTGGATCGAAGTGAGCACGTCGTCCTGCACGAGGCGCTGCGACAAGATGATCGCGTCCTCGTAGTTGTGGCCCTCCCACGGCATGAACGCAACGAGCAGGTTGCGCCCCAGGGCCATTTCACCGAGGTCGGTGCACGGTCCGTCTGCGATGACCTGCCCGGCCTCGACCCGCTGTCCCAGAGTGACGATCGGGGCCTGGTTGTACGAGGTCCCCTGGTTGGAACGGCGGAACTTCAGGACCCGGTAGGTGTAGACCTGCCCATCGTCCTGCGTGACCTCGATCGCGTCGGCACTGACTGCGGTGACCTGGCCGCCGGTGTGCGCGACGACGACGTCCCCAGCGTCCTTGGCGGCGCGGTACTCGGTGCCCGTACCCACCAGCGGAGCCTCGCTGCGCAGCAGCGGCACGGCCTGACGCTGCATGTTAGCCCCCATGAGCGCGCGATTCGCGTCGTCGTGCTCGAGGAAGGGGATCATGGCGGTGGCCACCGACACCATCTGTCGGGGCGACACGTCCATGTAGTCCACCTCGGTGGGCGGCACGTAGTCGACCTCTCCCGGCTCGACGCGCACGAGGACGCGGTCCTCCGCCAGGTTCCCGGACTCGTCGATCTTCACGTTCGCCTGCGCGATGACGAAGAGGTCTTCCTCGTCGGCCGTGAGGTACTCGATCTCGTCGGTGACCCGCCCGTCGACCACCTTGCGGTAGGGCGTCTCGACGAACCCGAAGGCGTTGATCCGCCCGTAGGACGCGAGCGACCCGATCAGGCCGATGTTGGGACCTTCCGGGGTCTCGATCGGACACATCCGGCCGTAGTGCGAGGCGTGCACGTCGCGGACCTCGAAGCCCGCCCGCTCCGGCTCCAGCCCGCCCGGGCCCAATGCGGAGAGTCGCCGCTTGCGCGTCAGTCCGGCCAGCGGGTTGGTCTGGTCCATGAACTGCGACAACTGGGAGGTGCCGAAGAACTCCTTCAGGGCCGCGACCACCGGGCGAATGTTGATCAGCGTCTGCGGCGTGATCGCCTCGACGTCCTGCGTGGTCATCCGCTCGCGGACCACGCGCTCCATGCGCGACAGACCCATGCGGATCTGGCCCCTGGATGGGTTCCCCCACCGTCCGCAGGCGGCGGTTGCCGAAGTGGTCGATGTCATCGACCTCGACGCGCGCGGGGCTGTCGGGCATCGTCTGTCTCGCCGTTGTGCAGGCGCACCAGGTACTCCACGGTGCGCACGATGTCCTCAGTGGACAGCGTCGTCTTGCGCGGCTCCTCGCCGGTGCCGAGTTTCTTGTTGACCTTGTACCGTCCGACCTTGGCCAGGTCGTAGCGCTTGGGGTTGAAGTAGAAGTTCTCCAGCAGGTTGCGGCCAGCCTCGATGGATGCCGGCTCCCCCGGGCGCAGTTTGCGGTAGATGTCGACGAAGGCCTCGTCCTGGCTGCCGATGGCGTCCTTCTCCATCGTCAACTGCATCGACTCGTACTGTCCGAAGCGCTCGGCGATCTCCTCGGTCGTCAGACCCAGTGCCTTCAACAGCACCGTGACCGGCTGCTTGCGCTTGCGGTCGATCTTGACGTTGACGATGTCCTTCTTGTCGATCTTTCGAACTCGAGCCACGACCCGCGGCTCGGGATGATCTTGGCCGAGAAGATGTCCTTGTCCAGCGCCTTGCCGGAGGTCTTCCGAAGTAGACGGGCGAGCGCACCAACTGCGAGAGACCACGACGCGCTCGGTGCCGTTGACGACGACGGTGTTCCCTTGTCGTCTCAGTGAGCGGGAAGTCGCCCATGAAGACCGTCTGCGACTTGATCTCGCCAGTCCCGGAGTTGAAGAACCTCAGCGGTGACGAACAGCGGCCGAGAGTAGGTCAGGGTCCTCTCCTCGGCACTGCGCCTCGCGTACGGTTGCTCGAAGCGGTGCTCGCGGAACGACAGCGACACTTAACCGCTGAAGTCCTCGATGGGGCTGATCTCCTCGAAGATCTCCCCGAGACCACTGGTCGTGGGGATGTCGGTGCGGCCGGCGTCCACAGTTGCCTGACCGCTGCTGCCATGCCTCGTTGCCCAGCAGCCAGTCGAAGGACCGGTCCGCAGGTCGAGCATGTTGCCGGGACGGGGATGGGTTCGCGGATCTTGCCGAACGAAATGCGCGTGGGACGGACAGGCACGCGGGCAGCCAAGTGAGATCCTTCCGAGGTTCGCGGGTGTGGTGGGTCGCACAGGTCAGGACATGCTGAGAAAGCGGCCCGGAAGACATGGGGTCTCCGGACAGGGTCGAAGCGGGACTGTCCATGGCATGCTTGCAGAACACCCAGAATAACTGAGGTGGCCTGAGTACAACACGGGCCAACACACAATGATGACCCTGAGCCGCAAACGTCAGCGAACGGCGCGTACGCCGCCTCGCGTGGGTACTTCGGCAAAGCGGCTGCGCGACGCAGCGCATTTGACCGAGACGGTGGCGCCGGCGCTCCTCGAGGGCTTCCTCGGCCTTGTCTGCAGCCTCTTGTTGACCTTCTCGATGACCGCTCTTCGGGGCACCTCGACGAGTGTCCTTGGCCTCCTTCTGTCCCGAGGCTGGTCAGCGCTCTGACCTCCTTGATGACCTGGGATCTTCTTGCTGCCGGCGGCCTCGAGACGACGTCGAACTCGTCCTTCTCCATTTTGGGCGGCGGCTTCGGCACTGGCGACTGCCGGCAGCGGGGCAGCGGCTTCGACGGCGACCGGAGCAGCGGCCGTCACGCCGAAGGTCTCCTCGAACTTCCTTGACGAACTCGCTGAGCTCGAGCAGTGGGTCATTTTCCTTGAATGCGTCCAGCATCTCTTCGGTGGACAGCTTCGCCATGGTCGGCGTTCCTTTCTACTTCTCCGCTCGGGCCGGAAGATCG